>DASYDA010000453.1:0-1628 GCA_036499865.1 Dongiaceae bacterium
AGCACCGCCGCCGGATAATCCGCCGCCGGATCGTTGTTGGCGAGCGAGCCGCCGATGGTGCCGCGATGGCGCACCTGCTCGTCGCCGATGCCACCCGCCAGCTTGGCCAGCGCCGGAATGGTCTTCTTCACATCCGCTGAATGCGCGACTTCGGCATGTGTCGTCATCGCGCCGATGGTGATGCCGTCGCCTTCGACCTTGATGCCCTTCAATTCGGCGATGGCGCCGAGATCGATCACATCCGAGGGCTCCGCCAGCCGGGCCCGCAAAGTGGGAAGCAGAGTCTGCCCGCCGGCGATCAGCTTGCCGTCGCTGGCGCTGCCCAGAACCTTCGCCGCATCGGCCAGGGAATTCGGGCGGTGGTATTCGAAATTATGCATGTCAGCCTCCCTTTATTCCGCGGCTTTTTTCTTCGAAGCGGCCTGGATCGCCTCCCAGACCCGGTGCGGGCTGGCCGGCATGGTGATGTCTTCCACGCCCAGCGGGCGCAAGGCATCGAGCACCGCATTGATCACCGCCGGTGGCGAGCCGATGGCGCCCACCTCGCCGACTCCCTTGGAACCGAGCGGGTTGTGGGTGCAGAGCGTCACATTGTTCGCCACCTGGAAGTTCGGCAGGTCGTCGGCCCGAGGCATGGCATAGTCCATGTAGGAGCCGGTCAGAAGCTGCCCGCTTTCATTGTCGTAAGCGGCGGCCTCCAGCAGAGCCTGGCCGATGCCCTGGGCGACGCCGCCATGGACCTGGCCTTCGACGATCATCGGGTTGATCACCCGGCCCACATCGTCGGCGGCGGTGAAGTTCACCACCGTGACCTCGCCGGTATCCGGATCGATCTCGACTTCGCAGATATGGCAGCCGCCCGGATAGGTGAAGTTCAGCGGGTCGTAGAACGCGGTTTCTTCCAGGCCCGGCTCCAGCTCGGTGATCGGATAATTGTGCGGCACATAGGCGGTCAAAGCGACGGTGCCGAACGGAACGGATTTATCGGTGCCCGTTACCGTGAAATTGCCGTTCTTGAATTCGACATCCGCCACCGAGGCTTCCATCAAATGGGCGGCGATGCGTTTCGATTTGGTGATGATCTTGTCCATCGCCTTGACGATCGCGGAGCCGCCGACGGCCAGTGAACGCGAGCCATAGGTGCCCATGCCGAACGGGATCTTGTTGGTGTCGCCATGCGAGACCTCGACATTCTCGATCGGGATCCCGAGCCCGTCGGAAACCAACTGCGCGAAGGTGGTCTCGTGGCCCTGGCCATGGCTGTGCGAACCGGTGAACACCGTCACCGATCCCGTCGGATGCACGCGGATGGATCCCGTCTCATAGAGGCCGGCGCGGGCGCCGAGGCTGCCCACCACGGCGGAGGGCGCGATGCCGCAGGCTTCGAGATAGGTGGAGATGCCGATGCCGCGGAGCTTGCCGCTCTGCTTCGCCTCCGCGCGGCGTTTCTCGAAACCCGCCCAGTCGGAGAGCTTCAAAGCGAGATCGAGGGTCGCGAAATAATCGCCGCTGTCATATTGCAGGGCGACCGGCGTCTGATAGGGGAAGGCGTCCTTCGGGATGAAGTTCTTGCGCCGGATCTCGACGCGGTCGATGCCGGTTTCCCGCGCCGCTTTCTCGACCAGGCG
>DASYDA010000454.1:0-5047 GCA_036499865.1 Dongiaceae bacterium
GTGACGTCGAGCGCGGTGGTGGGTTCGTCGGCGATCAGCAGCGATGGGCGGCAGACCAGCGCCATGGCGATCATCGCGCGCTGGCGCAAGCCGCCGGAGAGCTCGAAGGGATAGGTCTTCATCGCCCGCGCGGGATCGGGGAAGCCGGTCAGGCGCAGCATCTCGAGGACGGCGGCCTTGCCGTCGGCCGGGCTCACATCGCGGTGGAGGTGCAGCGCCTCGCAGATCTGGTTGCCGATGGTGTGGACCGGCGACAGCGAGGTCATGGGTTCCTGGAAGATGATGGAGATCGAGCCGCCGCGCAGCTTCTGCATCACCGGACCGTTGCGCGATTCCTTCGCGATATCGACGATCCCGCCGCCATGCGCCGAATCGTCGAACAGGATCTCGCCGCCGTCGATTTGCGCGATTTTCGGCAGGATCCCCATGATGGCCTGGGCGCAGACCGATTTGCCCGAGCCGGATTCTCCCACCAGCGCCACCGTCTTGCCGTGCGGCACGCGAAAGGAGACGCCGCGCACCGCCGGGATCACCACCCCGTCCAGGAGGAAATCGACGCGCAGATCCTTGACGGCGAGAAGATCGGTCAATTTTCCACCTTCACGCCGAGCGCGTTCATGTTTTCCACGGTGACATGGTCCAAAGTCAGTTGCGCTTCCTTGGCGGCATGGGCGGCGCGCGCCACGATGGCGGCGAAATGCGGCAGGGTGGATTCGAGCTCGATCCGGCTTCCGCCGGATTTCAAGGTCAGGGTCATCCAGCCGTCCTTCCGCTTCCTTCGCGTGGAGTAATAGCGGAGTGCCATGTCCTCCAGCTTATTCCAGGCGATGAACCGCCGCGGCCAGGGCTCGCTGCGAAGACCATCCTCGTCGAAGCGGATCCGGCTGAGATGGCGAAGCCCCGTATAACCGAGCCAGATGGCGAACAGCACGATGAGGCCGGCAATGACCCAGAATACCGGCGTATCCGTACCGATGGCTGAGACGATCACCACGGCGATTCCCAGTCCGACGATCCCACGTAAATAGTCGAAAACCAGACTGCTGAGGGGGTAGCGAAGCTCGACCATTTGGTTCGGAATTCCTGACACTTATTCCAGACAGAAGGCGGCCGCCGGGTCGAGAAGACGCGCCGCCGGTTGTTCTGCCAGGAAATCTCGCAGTTTCTGGAGAAATCGCCAAGTGGTCGCGTCATGAACAATATGGTGTGTCAAAAGGCCGGTTGGTTCATCGCGATCTGCATGGCCGGTGCGGCGAGCCTGCAGGTGGCCTAGGAACAGGCCCAGGCAGGCCGCCTCCCCCAGAAAGCCCCGGCCGCCCTGCCAATCGATGACATCGACATGCGTGTTGATTTGCTGCAGACCATGAAACTCGGGAGCCTTACGCGATTGATATCGCGACAATCCTCTGAAACCGAGCTGTTTCAGCCGGGGCAGCGTCCGGTCGCCGATCCGATTCCAGGGCGGGGTCAGGACGCTCAGGAATCGGTTGCCGAAGGCATCGCGCAGGCGCCGGCGGCCCGTGGCGAGTTCGGCGTCGATCGCGGTGGGATCGCGGCTATCCGGGAATTCATTCTTCTTCGCGCCGGGTTCCGCTTGGTTGCGATGGGAAAAGCCGTGCTGCAGGACGAAAACATGGGGATGGTCTCCCAGCGCCGGGGCCAGGCTTTCGGTCAGACTTTCGGTCGGGCTGCCGGGGATCACCGCCAGGCCGAGGCCGTTCCTGCCCAGATCGAGGAGCTGCCGAAGTGCTGGGCTGTCCGCCACCGCATCGTCGTCGCGCCACCACCAGGTGGCGTCGCGGCCGCTTGCCGCCCAGAGTTCGAGTTCCCGTGCCAGATCGGCCCAACTTGTCATGGCACCGTCCTCGGAGACGGTTGGCGCGCGGCGATGGCTTGCAAGACCATTTCGGCGCTATGCCGTGCGCCATCGAGATCGATCGCCAACCGTGGCGGCAGGGCTTCGGCGGCTTGGTCCACCGCCGCGGCGAGCTGCTGCGGAGTGAGCCGGTCCGGCGGAACCAGATGCAGCAAGCCGCGCTGCTCCAACAATTGCGCGCGGATGGTCTGCTCGCTTTCATTTCCCTCGGCGAAGGGCACCATCACGGCGGGGATGCCGGTCGCCAGCACTTCCAGCACCGTGTTGTAGCCCGCCTGGGAGATCGAAAGCCGGCAACGCTGCAACAGATCGGTGAAATCGGCGCGGAAGCGTTCGAGGATGATCGCGGGTTCGTCTTCGCGATCTCCTTTTTGACCATTTGCGGCCTGCGCGGCCAGTTGCGCGAATTCCGCATCCGGCAGATTGGCGCCGGTGATGACCCGCCATGGATGATCGCGGAGCCGGGAAAGCGGTTTTGCCGCGATCGCTGCGGAGAGCAGAGGGAAGCCCACGACACCGCCGCCCGCCGAGACCAGGACCTCGCCGCGGTTAGGTCCTTCATCGAGCACGATCGCCCGGCTCCGGAACGCTTTCTCCGTCACATAACCGGTATAGCGGATCTTGTCCGAAATCTCCGCGGCCAAGGGGAAACTGGCATCGAGTTTGACCAGCGATGGATCGCCATGCACCAGCACCAAATCGAACCATTGGCGCACGACATCCACCGTTTCGCGGACCCGCTCCGGCTTGCCCTTGTCTACCAGGATGTCGCGCACCGAATTCATGATCAGGCTCTGCGAGCTGCCGCGCACCCATTCCAGGAAAGGCAGCAATTCGAAACGGAATTGACGTCGCCCGAAAGGATACATCTCGACGATCACCGCATCGGGTCGGGTCCGATTGCAGATGTCGATCAGGGCGCGGCTCCGCATGCTCCACCACGCCTGGTCCACCGGTCGGCCGAATTCGTCCTGCACGCCGGAGAAAGCCGCATCCGCCGCCCGCGCCGGCGGCAATTGCACGAATTCCAATCCCGCGGTGTCGAGCTGCGGCACCGGCATCCCGCCGCTTGCGATCACCACGCGCACACCCGCTTTCCTCAAGCCATGCGCCAAGGCCAAAGCCCGCTTCAAATGCCCGATGCCCAACAGATGCTGGACGTAAAGCATGACCACCGGCTGGGTCATGATTTCACGCTCTCCGGCGCCAGCGCGACATTCAACCGCCCGATGCTTGGGTGACCTGCTTCATCCAGCACAAACAGATGCGCCGTTGCATCTTTCAATTTCACCGGCGGTTTGCCCAGCATCTGCCAGCCGGTCGCCATGGAGAAGATCGCGCGGATGACCGCCTTGTGCGCCACGGCGATGGTCGGCTGCCTCGCTGTCGCGATCTCGGCCAACAGGGGCCGGAGACGCTCCTGCACCGCGCGCGGGGTCTCGCCGCCGGGCGCGGTGAAATCCAGACCGAGGGATTCGCGTGCTTTGGCATCTCCGCCCGGCAGATCGCGCAACTCGGAGAGAACCTTGCCTTCCCAATCGCCAAAGGCAATTTCGAGCAGCCGTTCATCGGTGACGATCTCGCGATCCGGGAACAGAATCTCCGCGGTGCGCCGGGCGCGCCGGAGCGGGCTGCTGACCACGCGATAACCGCGCCAATCCGCCGGCAGAACCCAATTGCGGGCGACGGCTTCGCCCGCCGGTCCCAACGGAATGTCGGTTCTTCCCTGCAAACGCTTCTCGCGATTCCATTCGGTCGGCGCATGTCGGATCGCGACCAGGGGAATCACTTCAGGACCCGTTCGATCGTCGCGATCAAAGTGTGCGAGGCGGCGGCGATGTCATGCTGGGCGAGGGCTTTCTGGCGCGCGGCGCGGCCGGCCAGCGGCAAGGCGGCGTCGAGCGCGAAATCGACATCGGCGGAGAAGGCGGCGCTATCGCCGGGCTTCGAGAGCCAGCCGGTCTTGCCTTCGGCGATGATCGCGGGCACGCCGCCCCAGGCGCCCGCGACGGCGGGAAGGCCGCAGGCTTGCGCCTCCAGCAGCGCCATGCCGAAGGCCTCGTTGATCGCGGGCCAGACGAAGAGATCGGCGGCGACATAGACTTCCGGCAAGGCGGCGTGGTCCAGCGCGCCCAGCATGAAGACGCCACCGGCCACCGGCTTGAAGGCGCGCTCGACCTCGCGCCGTGCCGCGCCGTCGCCGACGACGAGCAACTGCCAGGGCCGGTCGAGACGATGCAGCGCCTCGGCCAGCATCCGATAGGATTGCAACTTGTCGCCCTCGCGCATCATGCCCACCGCCAGCAGCCAGGGCTGATCGGCGTCGATGCCGTGAAGCCGCGCGAGTCGCGCGCGCGCGACCTTTCGATCGGGGAGTTCACCCGCGAAGCGCCGGAGGTCGAGGAATGGCGCGAGATCGATCAGCTTCCGCTTGGCGAGCAAATGCGAGAGGCATTCCTTATCCGCCGGATTGAGGCAGAAGATTGCGGCGGCCTTGCGGATCGCGGCTTCCGTCGCGGCATGGCTGAAGGCATAGCGCCCGCCGGCACGCTTCGGCGCATGGCTCGCTTCGGCCAGCAGATAAGGAATATCCAGCGCTTCCGCGACCTGGGGCCCGATCCAATCCATCGCCTTGTAATAGAGGTGATAGGTGAACCAGGCCTGCGGTCGCTCCCGCTTCGGCCGCGCGCGATACTTCGCGATCAGCCGGCGCGCGGCGGCGGCGCCCTTGGCGGCCATCTTGCACTGCGCGGCCTCGCCGGATTCCCCATCGGACCCCTCGCCGGATCGCGGGACTTCCGCCGCCTGGATGCGGCTGCGGATGCGGCTGGCGGTCTCCACCTCGCCGCCGCCGCCCCGCAGGGCTTGGACCAGCAGCCGCGCGACCGTACGGTCGCCCGAGGGGATCGGGTGATCGGAGGGCTTCAGCGGTGCATAGAAGGCGATGCGCATGGCCGAACTTATAACGGGTCGCGCTTGAAGCGGCATTCGAGATCGTCGATGCCGCGCTTCGCTGCGAAATGCGTCCGTACGCGCTGGAAGCCGGCTTCCGCCAGCCGGGCGCGGCGATCGGGGTCCAGCAGCAGTTTCCGGATCGCCGCGGCGAGCGCTTCGGGATCGTCCGGCGGCACCAATTCGCCGGTCTCGCCGGAGATCACCAGTTCCGGCACG
>DASYDA010000455.1:0-2404 GCA_036499865.1 Dongiaceae bacterium
TTCCGGCGTCAATCGCGGCGCCAATCTCGGCGAGGACGTGCTCTATTCCGGCACGGTCGCCGCGGCCATGGAAGCCGCCATGCTCGGCATCCCGGCGATCGCCTTCAGCCAGGTGCGGCGTGGCGATGTGCTACACTGGAAAACGGCGGAGGCGTTCGGCGCCGATATCGTGCGCCGTTTGCTTTCCGTCGAATGGCTGGACGATCTGTTGATGAACGTCAATTTTCCGCCGGTGCCGCCGGAACAGGTGACGGGTATCGAGATCGGCTCGCAGGGCCGGCGGGTCTCGGACGTGCAGGTGGTGAAGGCGCGCGATCCGTTCGAGCGCGAAGTCCTCTGGATCGGCGATTTTCTGAACGACGATCCGGAGGTCGAGAGCAGCGATCTCGGCATCGTCTCGCGCAATGCGATCTCGGTCACGCCGCTGCACTTCGATCTCACCCAGGGGCGCATGCTGAAACGCATGGAGGGCCTGTTCAAGGGCGCGCCTAAGCCCGCCAAATCCAAATCCGCCAAACCTGGGCGTGCCGGGAAACCGTCCCGCGCCGGGAGGAGCTTCCACGAATGAGCCTGGCGGCCCGCAAGATCCGGCTGATCATGACTCTGCGGCGTGCGGGGATCACGGATCTCGCCGTGCTGGGCGCCATGGAACGCGTGCCCCGAGAAGCCTTTGTATTGCCGCATTTTCATGATCAGGCTTATGAAGATCAGGCTCTGCCAATCGCACAGGGACAGACCATCAGTCAGCCGCAGATCGTCGCGATGATGACCGAAGCCTTGCAGGTGACGAAGTCGCATAAGGTGCTGGAGATCGGCACCGGTTCCGGTTACCAGACCGCCGTACTCTCGCGGCTGGCGCGGCGCGTCTACACGATCGAGCGCTTCAAATCGCTGCTGGACGAGGCCGAGGCACGCTTCAAGCATCTCAGGCTGCACAACATCACCTCGAAATGCGCCGATGGCGGCAAGGGGTGGAAGGAACAGGCGCCCTTCGATCGGATCATCGTGACGGCCGCCGCGGCGGAAATGCCGCAGACCTTGGCCGCCCAACTCGCCGTCGACGGCATCATGGTGGTGCCGGTGGGACCGGAACGGGGCGATCAGGTTCTGGAACGCGTCACCAAGCAGGCCGATGGCAGCCTGAAACGCGACGTGCTCGCCGATGTCCGCTTCGTGCCGATGGTGGAAGGTATCCTCCCAGAAGACGAGCGCCGCCTTGCGGCCAGATCTGCAGGCGCCAATGGGTAAGTTTGAGTTGAATCGGTTTTCGAAGAAATCCAGCGACCCCTGTCCCTCTCCCTCAGGGGGAGAGGGTTGGGTGAGGAGTCGCTCTAAACCCTCCATCCTTCTCGCGGCCTTGCTTCTGCTCGCCGCGTGCAATCAGAGCGGCAGGCCGGCCAATGTTCCGGAGCCGGTCGATAAGCCGGTTGCCAGGATCCTGCCGAGCAAGGATATGGGGCAGACCGTCGGCGGCCAGTATGTCGTGGCGCCCGGCGATACGCTGGCGGCGGTGGCGGAGCGTACCAACACGCCGATCCGCACTCTGATCGATATGAACCACCTGCAGCCGCCTTACGCCATGACGCCGGGCATGCGGCTCTCCTTGCAGCAGCGCTCGCAATATGTCGTGCAATCCGGTGACACATTGCCGGATCTGGCGCAGCGTTTCGGCGTGACCGAGAGTTCGCTGGTCGCGATCAACAACCTCCAGACGCCCTACAAGCTGAAGGCCGGGCAGGCGCTCAATCTGCCGAGCACCACCGAAGCCTCCAATCTCGTTTCGGCTTCCGCGAGTGCGGTACCGCCGCCGACCCCGGTCGGCGGCGTCTCGCAGGGCGCGCTGGTTGCGCCGACTGCCGGTACATCCGCGGTGAGCGCTTCGGCGTTGCCGCCTCCCTCGGCATCGCTGCCGGCAACTCCGGCCCCATCCACCTTGACTTCGAAGGCTGTCGCACCGGCGACCACGCTGCCACCGGTGCAAGCGCCGGCCGCCTTGCCGACCGCGACGATACCGGCTCCCGCGACGACGATCCCGACGGTCGCCGCGGAAACCAAGTCAGCGGCGCAGACTGCGGCCAAGGCAGCCACTGTTCCGGCTATGCCGGCGACCCCGGCGGCGCCCGTCGCGGCGGCGGCGAATGCCGCCAGTGCCGCGCAGACCAACGTTCAGAGCGATGCCCAGTCCGAGATATCTCAGGGGCTGGCGATGGAGAAGGCGCCGGCCGCCGGCAGCGGCAAGGGGCCTTTCGCCTGGCCGGTTCAGGGCAAGGTGATCAACGCCTTCGGCAGCAGCACCGACGGCATGAAGAATGACGGCATCAACATCGCCGCACCCGCCGGCTCACCGGTGGTCGCGTCCGCCGATGGCGTGGTGGCCTATGCCGGCAACGAGTTGCGCGGCTTC
>DASYDA010000456.1:0-13008 GCA_036499865.1 Dongiaceae bacterium
CGGCCACTCGTCTCTCTAGAATGGAAGGTGAGTTTAAGCTCTCCGCTTCAAACTCGGTTTCTCAACTGCGACAGCGGTTAGTAATACCCATTCCGCGGCGGCTTCGGTTTCCCCGGCCGCAGCAACTGCGTATTAAGCGGCGGCTGGTATTTCGCGATCAAATCGCGCTCCTCAGCGCGGCGTTCACGCTGGCCGTCGGCGCCGAGTTTCACCAGCACATATTCGCAGCCCAAGGCCTTCGCTGCTTCCCACTGCCCATGCGCGCGCATCCGCTGGAAGAGGTTCGCGGTCTCGCCCACATAGGCGACGCGCCACGCTTCAGTCTCGTCGCGATAGACGAAGGCGTAGTTGCCCGGATCGCGGTGCCAGCGCGTCTCCGCGAAATTGTAGAAGGTGTAGAAATATTCGGTGCCGGATGCGCCGGTCAGGATGATGCCGTTCACGAATCTCGTCCATGCGAAGCACGGCGTAATTATAGCCGCCGCGGCAAAGCAGCGTTCACAAATTATACGGCGTGATCACCATGGCGCGACTGGGTCGGGGGTGGAATTCACCTTTGATGCGCTTGTGAAATCCCAGGATGGCGCGGAGTGCGCCGCGGGCATCCGCCACCAGGTCGTGATCGACGATGGCGTCGATGCGGCCGGCTTCCAATAGACGGCGGTTCTCGGCATCGAGATCGTGGCCGATGAAGGCGTGGATCGGGCGCTTCGCGCGGTCGAAGGCCTCCAGAATGCCGCCATTGCCGCCGCCCATGCTGTAGACGGCGATCACGTCGCGATGTTCGGCCAGGCATTCCGAAACCCGCGTTCGCGTCTCATGATCGAGGCCGTAACCGCCGCTGACTTCGGCCACGGAGAGATTGGGAAAGCGCTCGCGCATCAACCCGCGAAAGCCGATCTCGCGCTCTTCCTCGCCCTGGAAATGCGGCCCGCCGATATTGGCGAGCACGGTGCCGGTCTTGCCCACCAGCAGGCGGCCCAGGAGGAAGGCGGCGGTGCGTCCGGCGGCGCGGTTGTCCATGCCCACATAAGCAAGGCGCGGCGCGCGGGGGATGTCGGTCACCAGGGTCACCACGGGAATTCCGGCGGCGCTGACCTTCGCGATGGTTTCGGCCAGAACCGGTTCGTCCGGCGCTTTCAGGATGATCCCGCCCGGCCGATCCGCCGCCAACGCTTCCAGCTTCCGCGCCAACTCCGCCGGCGTCACATCCTCGAAGAGATGGAAGCGTGGCGAGATGCGAAAGGGGTCGAGTTCCGCCACCGCCTGGTCCAAGGCCTGCTGCACGATGCGGGTGAAGCGCACCGGGGAATGCATCACCACATCGACATAGAGATTCCAGCCGATCGCCAGTGACGCCGCCGCGCGGCGCTCCAATTCGGCAATGGCGCGCTCCACCCGAAGCCGGGTCTGGTAGTGCACGCCGGATCGGCCGTTGAGGACGCGATCGACGGTGGCCGTGCTGACCCCGGCCTGGGCGGCGATCTGCTTGACGGTGAAGCGCTCCGACATGGCGAAGGCACCGCGTGTTGATGGCTTTTTGATGGCTTCTTGATCTATCCTTGATGTCCCGCCGCTGTCAAACTTCCGAAAATCAGAATCTTCCGGGAGAGACACCATGGACGGAAGCAATGGGGATGGCGCGGGCAATGGCGCGGTTCTGAGCGCCCAGCAGATCCAGGCCTATGTCGATGAGATGCTGCATGGGAAGGGCTACTTCATTCTGCCCGGCGTGTTCTCGCCGGCGGAGATCGCCGAGGCGAGGCGGATCATCATGGATGAATCCGACCGCGCGGTGCCGAAGGTCACCCACTTCCAGGGCCACAACAAGGACAAGCTGCACCTGCAGCGCCGGGTCTGGAACCTGCTCAACAAGGGCGACATTTTCGTCACCATGCTGAAGCGCGAGCCGATCGTCTCGATCGTGAAGGCTTTCCTCGGCGACGAATTCATCCTGGGCTCGATCGCTGCCAATCGCCTGCTGCCGGGCGGGCCGGGCCAGGAGCTGCATATCGATTACCCCTATTGGGATCTCTACAAGCGCTCGAGCTTCCCGACCAACATCAACCCCTCCTTCCCGATGAACTGCCAGGCGACCATCCTGCTCGACGATTTCACCGTGGAGAACGGTGCCACCGCCATCGTGCCGCATACCCAGAAGCTGGCGCGCTATCCGGACGAACCCGCCAAGCTGCCGCCGGAGACCGAGCGCATGACCGGCAAGGCCGGCGATGTCGCGGTCTTCTACGGCCTCTGCTGGCATTGCGCGATGCCCAACAACAGCCAGGCCGACCGCACCGCCTTGTTGATCGAATATTTGCCGAAATTCGTGAAGCCGCTGGAAGACCAGATCTCCGGTGTGCGCAAGGAAGTGATCGAGAAGGGCGGCGACTTCGTCCGGCAATTGGTCGGCCTCGCCTATCCCTATCCGCAGATCCTCGACAAGGCGGAAGGCGGCAATCAGGAAGGCTACTTCTCGCAAGAGAAATAACACCCCCTCTTTCGTCATCCCCGCGAAGGCGGGGATCCACGAGTTTCTCTCGTGCGGCGGACGCAAATTCGTGGATGGTCCGCCTTCGCGGACCATGACGAGCTCAAAATTTTAAGGGGAAGATCATGCGTCATTCGGAGACACACGCGCTCATCACCGGCGGCAGCCAGGGGCTCGGTTTGGCCATCGCCAAGCGGTTGGCGGGGGAGGGGGCGAAGAGCATCGTCATCGGCGGGCGCGATGCCGGGAAGGGCGAAGCCGCCGCAAAGACGCTGAAGGCGATGGGGACGGAATGCATCTTCGTCGCGGCGGATCTCGGTGATGCCGAGGATTGCCAGCGGCTGGTGGCGACGGCGCTCGACAGGTTCGGCAGCATCAACGCGCTGGTGAATTCCGCGGCGGAGACCAGCCGCGGTACTTTGCTCGACACCAGTCTTGAGACTTGGGAGAAACATTTCAACACCAACACCCGCGGCCCCTTCCTCACCATGCAAGGCGTTGTGAGGCATCTGGTCGAAACCGGGCAGCCGGGCAGCATCGTCAACATCCTCTCGATGGTGATCTATGTCGGGCAGTCCTATCTGACGCCTTATTCGGCCTCGAAGGCGGCGCTCGCCAATCTCACCCGGAACACCGCGAACGCCTTCGCCGCGAAACGCATCCGCTGCAACGGCATCTGCGTCGGCTGGATGGACACGCCGCAGGAAGACGCGACCCAGCGCAAGTTCCACCAGCGTCCCGAAGGCTGGCTGAAGGATGTCGAAGCGCAGCAGCCGATGGGTCAGTTGGTGAAGCCGGACCAGCTCGCCGGCCTCGCCGCTTATATGCTGAGCCCGGAATCCGGCGTCATGACCGGCGCTTTGGTGGATTACGACCAGAACGTCGCCGGGAAATATCCGGAGTAACGCCGTCAGTCCCCGGATTGCGCGCAATAGGTCGTGGCGAAATCCGGGTCCACGAAACTTGCCGTCACGCCAAGATCGAGAAGTAGCCGTTGATAGCAGGGCTCTTGCTCCAGCAAAGTCTTGCCGGCATCGGCGGTTTCCCGGAGTTCGGTGTTGCTCAAGGTCCAAGTGGTGCCGATCGCCTTCACCGCATCGCGCTGGGTCTCCTGGCCGGGACGGAAACGATCGAAGTCGATGGAAATCGGATAGATCGTCAGGCCCTTGAATAAGGGATCGGCGCCGTTCCCGGCATCGGCATCGCCGACGCCCAATCGGATCTCATCGACAAGATTTTGCAATCGGACGTTCAGGCTGGCGGTTGCCGAATCGATGGGAACGCCGGCGACGCTTTTCACCATGTCGATGATGCCGGGCGTGTGCGGATCCTGATCGAGCTCGCTGGCGGGGTCGGAGCGCGCGTTCACGGCGATGACCACGATCCGTTTGCGGTGCCCTTTGTTGATTTCCTCGAGCAGGTTGACCGGTCCGTGCGGCGAGAACAGCGCATCCATCAGCGAATGGATGCCCTGGTTGTCCGCGACACCGCCATCCAGCAGATGAAGATAGTGGATGTCGCGATAGGCGCCATCCATGCGCCGCAGCGAGGCTGCGTAGCGAGCACGCTTGTATTCCTCGGGATTGAGATAGCGGGTTCCCAACTTCTTGAGATCGGTCGCGATCCAAGCGTCTTCGGGGATGTCTCCGGCGCAGTCGGCGCCGCTGAAATTCTGGATATCGACGGGAGAGAGCGCCACCGGAAAGGCCGCCGAAGCCGCGACGCCGACGGAAAGCGGCAGCTTTCCGAGATCGGAGCAGATGTCGTTGAAGCGATCGGTGGTGAAGCCGAAGACCTCGCCGGAGGCCATGTCCGTCGCATTGAGGAGGATGGCGGGGCGACCGGAATTGGGCAGATCGCCGAAGGTCTTGCCGTGGAAGATCTCGCGGTCAAGCAGATCGCGCAGCGCGTCGACCCGCGTATATTTTCCGGAAGCAAGTCGGAACCAGGTGATCGGATTGGCCGCGGTCCATTCCAGCGCGGCCATATTGTCCTTTTTCAGGAATTCGTCGCTGAGGCCGTCCAGGCCATCGGCGCCATAGAGTCCGAAATATCCCGCGGTGACGCTGCCGCCGGAAACGGAAGAGACCAGCGAGACACGGTCGATCAGCCGAACCGGTTTCCCGCCTTCCTGATATTCGGCGGCGCGGAGCTGCTGCAGCACCGAGAGTGCCAGCGCCGCCGCGCGCGTGCCGCCGCCGGAAAACGCCATGAAGATGATCGGCCGCTCAGTCGGCTCGCCGGGTAGAAATGCCTGCCAATCGGCGTTGGAGGTCTGCGCGGCCAGAGGCTTGTTGGGATAATCCGGGGCGGCGCAGGCGCTCAGGGCGAGGGTGAAAACCAGGGCCGGGAACGCAAGCCTGCCGTGCGTGGTTCCCACCGGATCACGTTCCCTTTGAATCAGGTTTTGGAGAAAATGACGACTTTTGGCCGGACCAGCGAAGTTCGCGACAGCACGACATCCCGGGCCTTCGGCGTGCACTTCTTGCTGTCCAGGGTGATCTCATATTCGTTCGCGGGCAGCATCAGCGTATGATTGGTCACGCCGACCAGGTCGCCATCGGCAAGGACATCGCAATCGTCGCCGTCAAAGACAACGAGCAGATATTGAACGCTCAACGCTTCCTCCGGATCAGGCGGTTGCGGAGATCGCGATTTGGCTTTTCGCGGATGCTGCATGGATCTCCGGGCAAGACACAAAGCGGAAATCTCGGTGCGAAGACAAATTACCTTATCGCAACCATCGAGAGAAGTGAAGCCGCAGGCGGATGTGCCTGCTAAGGTTGAATGAGAGAGCGTTTCAATGCCGAAGGATCGACGCCATATGAAAGCCATCGGATTCCGCAAGCCGCTGCCGATCGACGATGCCAATGCATTGATCGATCTCGACATCCCGGTGCCGCAGCCGCATGGCCGCGATCTCCTGGTGAAGGTCGAGGCGGTCGGGGTCAATCCGGTGGACTATAAGGTGCGGAGTTCCGCCAAGGTCGAAGGGCCGGACGCCCGGATCCTCGGCTGGGACGCGGCCGGCGTGGTTGCCGGGGTCGGTCCCGATGCCAAGCTGTTCAAAGCGGGTGACGCCGTCTTCTATGCCGGCAGCATCATCCGTCCCGGCGCCAACAGCGAATATCATCTGGTGGATGAGCGGATCGCCGGCCGGAAGCCGCAATCGCTGGATTTCGCCGCCGCCGCGGCCATTCCCCTGACCGCGATCACCGCCTGGGAGGCTTTGTTCGATCGCCTGGCCATCGATCGCGAGGGCGGCCACAGGGATCGCGCCATCCTGATCGTCGGCGGTGCCGGCGGCGTGGGGTCGATCGCGATCCAACTGGCGGCGAAGGTCGCCCACCTGAAAGTGATCGCCACCGCGTCGCGGCCGGAATCCGCGGCCTGGTGTCGGATGCAGGGTGCTCACAACATTATCGATCACTTCCGCGACATGCCGATGCAGCTGAAGACGCTGGGTTTCAATGGGGTCGATTACATCCTCTGCCTCAACGACACCGACCGCCATTTCCCCGCCATGGCGGAAGCGATCGCGCCGCAGGGGCGGATCTGCTCCATCGTCGAGACCAAGGGACCGCTCGATATCGGCGCGCTGATGCGCAAGAGCGCCGGCTTCGTCTGGGAGCTGATGTTCACCCGTTCGATGTTCGGGACCGCGGACATGATCGCGCAGCACAATCTGCTCAACCGGGTCTCCGAGCTGATCGATGCCGGCACCCTGCGCGGCACCGCCAACGAAACGCTGTCGCCGATCAACGCGGAAAACCTGCGTGCCGCGCATCGCAAGCTGGAGAGCGGGCGCACCGTCGGCAAGATCGTGCTTGCCGGTTTCCCGCGCTAGGGGCGCCATCCCGGCTTGTCGATCTCCGCTTCGATATCGACCCGGGTAAGGCCGATATCGCGCAACGCGTGGTCGGTGAGTGAAGCCAGGGCGCGACGCTGCTTCGCCCGTTCCGAACAATCCGCCAGCCAGGTTTCCAGGCGGAGGACGCTCCGGCGCAAATCAGCGAGGAATATGACTATACCGGCCCGCCTGGGCTTGGCTTTCTTGTCGATGGGAATGCCGCGCATTTGATTCTCCTTCGATCGGTCGGCGGTTCGCCGATGGCGGCGACCATGGCGCAATCGCTCGATGGTGTCCGCTTGCGACGTTTCGGCGCTGGCCGAACTATTCCCGCGTGACTCATGACGGGGATGGGACTAGCGTTTCGACATGAGTCCGCAGCAAATTCCGACCATCACGCCGATGATCTCGGGCGTCTCCATGGCTGAGATCGGTGCCCTGGTGGGCGATCCCGCCCGTGCCAACATGCTGACGGCGCTGCTCTCCGGGCAGGCGCTCAGCGCCAGCGATCTCGCCTGGCATGCCGGCGTCACGCCGCAGACCGCGAGCGGACATCTCGCGCGGCTGACCGAGGCGGAACTGCTGAAGGTGATGGCCCAGGGCCGGCACCGCTATTACCGGCTGGCTTCGCCGCTAGTCGCCAGCATGCTGGAATCCATCAATATCGTGGCGGCGGTGCAGGCGCCGCTACGCCGCCGTCCGCCGTCGCGGATCGATGCCGCGATGCGTGACGCGCGCACCTGCTACGATCACCTGGCCGGCCGGCTCGGCGTCGCCTTGGCGGACAAGCTGGTCGGCCGGCGTTATATCGAATTGTCGGATGAAGCCGGCTCGGTGACGCGCCAGGGCCGGAAGTTCTTCGCCGAATTCGGGATCGACCTCAATGCGGTGCAGCAGCGCGGCCGGCGCTGTTTCTGCCGCGCCTGCCTGGATTGGAGCGAGCGCCGCCCGCATATCGCCGGCGCCTTGGGAGCCGCGATCGCCGAGAGGTGTTTTACCCTAGGTTGGATCGCCCGCCTGCCGGACAGTCGCGCGGTGACCGTGACCGGTACGGGAATGGCGGGTCTGCGCGATCGGCTTGGCGTGGCATTCGAGCCGGGAAAAGGCTAATATTAATCGGTTGTTAGTCGTTCCGATGCGATCGTCCGACGAGAACCGCAAAAGGCCTCGATCTTGGATTTTTGGGATACCATTTGGCAGGCGGCGAAAGATCCGTTTCGATATCCGGTGGATGTCCACGAACGGCTCTATATCGGCTATCTGGCTTCGGCGTTCGTCTTTGCGGTCTTTGTCTATCAATACCTGCGCAAGCAAAACCCCGAAGCGGTGCCACGCAACGTTTTCGCCTATCTGTTTCCAAAGCAGATCTATTTCCACAAATCGGCGATCGCGGATTACAAGTTCTTCCTGATCGACCGCGTGGTCTTCGCCCTGATGCTGCCGGTGGCGATGCTCTATATCGACCCGATCGCCCATGCGACCGAGGCGGCGTTGAACCGGGTCTTCGGGCCGTTGGCGCATCCTTGGAACGGGGACAGCATCTGGATCCTGGTGGCAGCCACATTGTCGCAGATCGCCTTGGTCGATTTCACCTTGTTCTACTTCCACTATCTTTTTCACAAGGTTCCGGCGCTGTGGGAATTCCACAAGGTGCACCATTCCGCCGAAGTGATGACGCCTTTGACCGCCTATCGGATGCATCCGGTCGAAGTCGTCATAGAGATGAATGCGACGGCGGTCGCGGCGGGCCTGCTGTTCGGGGTTTTCGGCCATATGACCAACGGCAACCACGCGCAATTCCTGATCTTCGGAATCAATGCCGTTCAGTTCGCGTTCTATGTGGTTGGCTTCAATCTTCGCCACTCGCATATCCCGCTGGGCTATGGCCGGATCGTCAGTCAGGTTTTCGTCAGCCCGTGGATGCATCAACTGCATCACAGCCGCGAGACTCCGCACCTCGATAAGAATATGGGCTTCATCTTTTCCTTTTGGGATCGCATGTTCGGCACGCTTTACATCCCGCATCGCGGGGAGACCTTCGCGCTCGGCCTGACCACCGGCGAGCATGTGCACTTCCACAGCGTCTCGGCGCTCTATTTTCGGCCGTTCGCCAATCTGATGCGGCGCGTGAAGCGTTTCGTCCTGCCGGCGAGGGCGGCTTGAGGCTCACAGTTCCGCGGCGCGCAATTCTGGCTTTGATCCTCGGCGGCATTTTCCAGACATTCGGGTCCGGCGGCGGCATCGCGGCCGGGGCGTCGCCCGACACGGTCCGGATCGAGGACCTGACCTGGATGGAGATCAAGGCCCGCATGGATGCGGGCGCCACTGCGATCATCGTGCCGACCGGCGGGACCGAGCAGAACGGCCCGCATATGGTGCTCGGCAAGCATAACTATATCGTCGCCTATACCGCCCAGGAGATCGCCCGGCGCTTGGGGAATACTCTGGTGGCGCCTGTCCTGGCTTATGTCCCGGAGGGGAGCTGGGATCCGCCGGAGGGCCATATGCGCTTTCCCGGCAGCATCAGCCTGCCGAATTCCGTCTACGAACAGGTTCTTGCCTCGACGGTGCACAGTTTTGTCGCCGAAGGCTTCAAAACGGTCATCTTCATCGGCGATTCGGGGCCGAATCAGCACCCGCAAGCGGTCGTCGCCGCCAAATTGGACGGCGAGTTGAAGCGCCGGGGCGTGCGGGTGCTCCAGATCGACGACTATTATTACAAGAACGGCCAGGAAGAATGGCTGAAATCACAAGGCTTTAGCGAGGCTCAGATCGGAGTCCATGCTTCCGTGGCCGATACCTCGCAATTGATGGCCGTCCGCCCGGATGGAATCCGCAACGAATTGCTGGCTTCCAGCGCCGGCAATGCCGATGGCAGCAAAAACGGCGTGATCGGCGATCCGGCCGGCTCGACCGCCGCCATTGGGCAAAAGCTGCTGGAGCTCAAAATCGCCGTCGCGCTTCAGGAAATCCGCGCAAAACTCGGTACAGGCCCCTGATTCAAGGGCAAAAATCGGCATTGTTATCAACCGGTTTCCTGCGTAAAATGGCCACTGACTATCCGCCGATCGGGGGAAACGATGCGGGCAATTCTGATGTTTGGTCTGTTGGGCGCTGTCCTGACAGTGGGCGGTTGCGCCGGGCGGGATGCCAATCCCGAACCGGTGGATTGGGCTTACGACCATTACTACACCTGCTCGGATATCCGGGCGGAAAAGACGCGCATCCAGCAGGCGATGGTGGATCGCGGCGTCGAAGAGGCGACGATCCACCGGAACGACAATGACCGGATCGCGCGTTCGATCCCGTTGGTTCCCGGTCTGGCTTCGGTCAACGAAACCCGCATGAGCGGCAGCGCCAAGTCGCCGCAGCAGGTGGAGATGGACGCGCTGAAGGCCCGGGATACGCATCTGGACGGCATGGCAGCCGATCGCGGCTGCTGAGCACGAGGAATGGCAATGCAAGCGAAGGCGGCACGGAACATGGTGGCGAACATTCGGTTCAAAGCGTGCGGATCTCTTGCGGCGCTGACCTTTGCGGTCCTGCTTGCCGGTTGCGCGGGGCGCGCGGCCGCGCCGGTCGCGGTCAGCCAGGCGGACGATCCCGACAAGTCCTGCCACGAACTCCTGCATGAACTGAGCTACAATCAAGACCGGATGGCCTTGCTGGTGCGCGAAAGCAACCATGTGAAGGCCGGCAATGCCGATGTCGCCGCCGGCGACGCGCCTTTCTTTCCACCGGTCCTGGTCGCCTATGACAAGGGCGAGGCCCAGAGCATCGAGTTGAAGGCGCTTCAGGATCGGAACGCCAATATTACCAAGCTGGCGGTCGATAAGGGCTGCTGACCTCCGGCCGAATGGGATGATTGCCGCGTGTGACCTTGCCGGTTGCGCTTGCACACCCCATGTCTCTCGAATCCGATGATCCTCGATCCGGCACCTTCTGAACCGACACCTTTACGCGCGGCTTTGCGCAAGTGGTACCGCGCGGACGAAACCGCGGTTGTAAACGATCTGCTGCGCGTGGCGGAACTCTCGCCGGAAATGCAGGACCGGGTCGCATCCCGGGCGCGCCGGTTGGTCGAGGCGGTGCGGACCAATCGCGTCGGCGGCGGCGGGATCGATGCCTTCATGCATGCCTATGAGCTTTCCAGCCGCGAGGGCGTGGTGCTGATGTGTCTCGCCGAGGCGCTGCTTCGCATCCCGGATGCCGAGACCGCCAACCAGCTCATCAAGGACAAGCTGCGGGAAGCCGATTTCAGCCAGCATCTCGGCGAATCGGATTCGATGTTCGTCAATGCCTCGACCTGGGCGCTGATGCTGACCGGCCGCATCCTGAAGCTCGACGAAGGCGGCAAGGACCTCTCCAGCATCCTGAAACGCTTGGTCACCCGCAGCGGCGAACCGGTGATCCGCCAGGCGGTCACCCAGGCGATGCGCATCCTCGGCCGCCAGTTCGTCATGGGGCGCAATATCGGCGAGGCATTGGAGCGCGCCGAGGCGGCGGAGGCACGGGGCTATCGCCATTCCTATGACATGCTGGGCGAAGCCGCCCGCACCGCGGGAGACGCGCAGCGTTATTTCGAGGCCTATGACAAAGCGATTGCCGCCATCGGCAAGGCGGCGGCAGGTCGTGGACCGGTCGTAGGGCCGGGCATTTCCATCAAGCTCTCGGCTCTGCATCCGCGTTATGAATTCGCGCAGCGCCGCCGGGTGCTCGACGAGCTGGTGCCGCGCGTGCTGAAGCTCGCTCAGGCCGCGAAGAAATACGGGATCGGCTTCACCGTCGATGCCGAGGAAGCGGACCGGCTCGATCTCTCGCTGGAGGTGATTGAGGCCGTCTCCGGCGATGCCAGCCTCACGGGCTGGGACGGTTTTGGTCTTGCTATTCAGGCCTATCAGAAACGCTGCCTGCCGCTGGTCGATTGGCTGGCGGACATGGCCACGCGCCACCGGCGACGGCTGATGGTGCGCCTGGTCAAGGGCGCCTATTGGGACAGCGAGATCAAGGCGTCGCAGGAACGCGGTCTTCCCAATTATCCGGTCTTCACCCGCAAGGCTTCGACCGACGTCTCATATCTCGCCTGCGCGAAGCGGCTGCTGGAATCGCCTGCCGCCTTCTTCCCGCAATTCGCCACCCACAATGCGCAATCGCTCTCCGCCGTGATCGAGATGGCGGGCGGGCCGGAGGCGGCGCGGGAGAAGCTGGAATTCCAGCGCCTGCACGGCATGGGCGAACCGCTCTACGAGCAGGTGACACCTGCCGAGGCCATGGGAATCGCCGCGCGCATCTATGCGCCGGTCGGCAGCCATGAGGATCTGCTGGCCTACCTGGTGCGCAGGCTGCTGGAGAACGGCGCCAACACCTCTTTCGTGAACCGCATCGTCGATGAGAAGGCGCCGCTGGACGAGATCGTCGCCGATCCGGTGATGAAAGTGCGGCGGCTGGATCAGAAGCCGCATCCGCGGATTCCGCTGCCCGCGCATATCTACGGCACCGAACGGCGCAATTCCGCCGGCATCGACTTCACGGATATCGATGCGCTGCGGCCTCTGAAGCAGGAAGTCGAAGCCGCGGCAGCGCGGGAATGGCGCGCGCAGCCGATCATCGGCGGACGGCCGCTGGCGGGGAATGGCGAGCCGGTCCTCGATCCGGCTGACCTCCGTCGCACCGTCGGTACCGTGCTCAACGCTGGGCCGGCCGATGTCGATGCGGCGATCGCGCGTGCCGTCCGCGCCTTCCCCGGCTGGGCGGCGACGCCCGCGACGGAACGCGCCTTATGCCTGGAGCGGGCCGCCGATCTCATGGAAGCGGAGCGCGGCGGCATCATCGCGCTTTGCATCCGCGAGGCCGGCAAGACCCTTCCGGATGCGATCGCAGAATTGCGCGAGGCGGTGGATTTCTGCCGTTATTACGCGCAGCGCGCCCGCGCCGATTTCAGCAAGCCGATACCGATGCCAGGCCCGACGGGCGAGCGCAATCAGCTTGCCTTGCATGGACGCGGCGTCTTCGCCTGCATCAGCCCGTGGAATTTCCCGCTGGCCATCTTCACCGGCCAGATCGCCGCGGCTCTGGCCGCCGGCAATACGGTGATCACGAAACCGGCCGAGCAGACGCCGCTGATCGCTTCCCTTGCCGTCGCTTTGCTACACCGCGCGGGCATTCCCGGCGACGTGTTGCATCTCCTGCCCGGTGACGGACCTTCCGTCGGTGCGCCATTGGTGAAGGATCCGCGCATCGCCGGCATCGCCTTCACCGGTTCGACCGAGACCGCGCGGGGAATCAACCGCGTTCTCGCGGCGAAAGACGGCCCGATCGTGCCGCTGATCGCCGAGACCGGCGGGCAGAATGCGATGATCGTCGATTCATCCGCGCTACCCGAACAGGTGGTGCGCGACACCGTGGTCTCGGCATTCCAGAGCGCGGGGCAGCGCTGCTCGGCCTTGCGCGTGCTCTTCGTGCAGCAGGATATCGCGCCGAAACTGACCGAGATGCTGACCGGCGCCATGGCGGAATTGAAGATCGGCGATCCCGCCGAACTCTCGACCGATGTCGGTCCGGTGATCGACAAGGCCGCGAAGGACATGCTGGAAGCGCATGCAGTGCGCATGAAGCGCGAGGGCCAGCTCCTCTATCAGGCGAAACTCGGCGCCGCATGCGCGAACGG
>DASYDA010000457.1:0-3038 GCA_036499865.1 Dongiaceae bacterium
GGCTCTTATCTGAAATCGCAGTTTTCTGAAGACACTTGGATTCTCGCCGGTGTGATCTTGCTGTTTGGAGTCGCCTTTTTCGGAAGCGTGAAACAGTATCGGAAGCGTCTCATCCTTCAACCTCAAGGAATCTTCGCTGAGGCCTTTGGCTTAGGCATTGTCCCCTGGGATACGATAAAAATGGCGGTCATTCTGCCGCTTGGACGACTACCTTTTCTGCATATCGTGAGAACGGGAGACGCTTCGACCCTAAGAATCCCCGCCTGGGGCTTCGCCGTAGTGCCGGATACCGTAGGTGATGCCATCAATAAACGGCTGACGCACTTCGATGGCGCTTCGTCTCACGGCGAAGGCAAATAAAGAGGCCGCGCAGGGGTAGGTACACAGCACATTCCATAACTCAGTCGTCATCCCCGGACCTGGTCCGGGGATCCACGCCTTTGCATCCTGCGGCATCCAAGGCGTGGATCCCCGCGCCTAGCGCGGGGATGACGGAGCAAAAAAGCCAGTCTATTGGACGGGGATCGACGGCCTTCACCCCGCCCGCGCCGTCACCACCCAGATGCCGGCGCCGAGGAGGACCTTGCCGTCTTTCTGCAGCGGCGTGAGTGCCGCGCGGATGGAGGCTTCGGCCTTGGCGCGGGTCTCGGCGGGGGCGTCCTTGAGCGCGCGGCTGGCGGGGCCGATTTCCAGCGAGTTCACCACCGCTTCGTCCATGCCCTTGCCGGAGCCGACGTCGAGTTGCAGGTCCACCGGCTCCAGCGCGATCGACGTGAAGCCGGCATTACCGAGAATGCGCTTGACCCGCTCCGGATCGGCAAAGGCGAAGGGGCCGGGATCTTCCGGGTTCATTTTCGGAAGCGGCGGCACGAATTCCGTCACCGCCGCCAGGTTGACGGTGAAGAGCGCGTTTTCCTTCGGCGTGCGGAAGCAGGAGAAGGCCACGCGGCCACTAGATTTCAGCGCGCCGCGCAGATTGCCGAAGGCGCGCTCGGGATCGGGGAAGAACATGACACCGTGGCGCGAGAAGAGAAGATCGGCGGCATTGCGCTCGAAGGGATAAGTCGTGGCGTCGGCCTCAGCGAAGCTCAGCACCGGATTGCCGGCGCCGCGCTCCTTGGCGCGATCGAGCATCGGCTTCGAGACATCGATGCCGAGCACTTGGCCTTGCGGGCCGACCAGGCCTGCGAGTTCCAAGGAGGTGGCGCCGCAGCCGCAGCCGATATCGATCACCCGCTCGCCCGGCTCCACCGCGGCCCGGATCAGGGTGGCGTCGGAGATCGGCTTCATGGTGACGTCCCAGGATTGCTGCCGGCGCGTCCAATGCGGGCCGCCCTCCCGGTTCCAATATTCGATCTGGTCCGGAATCACGCGGGGGTCTGGCGCTTCGCCGGGGTGGGGCGCTTTCTCACTCATGATGACAGGATCCCTGTGCTATGGAGAAGCCGACAGGACCTCAGCACAAATCCGATCGAGCCACAAATCTTAAGGGGGAAACGATGTACAAACTCTACTGGAGTCCGGGCAGCGCGGCGATGGCGCCGCATGCCATCCTGAACGAGATCGGCAGGCCCTTCGAGCTCATCCGGATTGACGACGAGAAGCGCGAGCAGAAGAGCCCGGAATATCTGCGCCTCAACCCGCATGGGCGGGTGCCGACGCTGATCTATGACGACAACAAGATCATGTATGAAAGCGCCGCGATCTGCCTGTTCCTGACCGAGCGGCATCCCGAGGCCGGCCTCGCCCCGGCGCCCGGCCATGCCGATCGCGGGCTGTTCCTGCAATGGATGGCTTATCTCACCAACACCCTGCAGGAATGCCTGATGCATTACTGGCATCCCAACTACTACGTCGACGGCGCCGACCGCCTCGCTGAATGCGCGAAAAAAGCCGAGACCCGCAGCGACCAGATGTTTGGCTTCCTGGATGGGCAACTGAAGCAGTCAGGCCCTTACCTCTGCGGCCAAAAATTCTATGCCTGCGATATCTATCTGGCGATGATGGCCCGCTGGACCCGGAAAATGGCGAAGCCCGCCGTGACGCATCCGGAAATATCGCGGCTGGTGCGCGAATGCCTGGCGCGCCCGTCTTACAAGAAGATGCTGGAGGTAGCCGGGATCGAGCAGGCGGCGTGACGCCGCCGCCGTTATTTCACGAACCGGACGCCGAGCTCCTTACCCATGGCGCGGACGCGCTCGCATTCGCGGCTGGTGCCGTCATTGAGAACCAGCGTGAAGTTCCGCGGCACGGGAATGAGATCGCCCACGGCCAGTTTGGCGCCGGTATCGGAGAGATCGCGCACGAAACAATCGAGCACGCTTTGCTTTTTGTTGAAGACGATCTTGGCGCTCTTCAGCGTTTTGCGCCGCTCGAAATTGCGGCGATTGGGATCCGAGGTTCCAGCGGCTGCTGGGTGATTTTCCGCCATGGCCATCCACTCACCCCATACCTGATCGGGCCGTGATCCGGCACTGCCGATGCACCGCCCTATTTCAGCGTTTAATATACATTTAATATACGTTTGATTTAAGGCAACCCTGCGGGATCCCGCCTTTGCCGCGATTAAGACTCGCGTTTCTCAAAACTCTATGATTTGAAGGGCTTCGATGGTTAACACCGGAGCAAATTGATTCCAAAATGGTAAAGACCCTGCACATTATCGGCGGCGGATTGGCCGGCAGCGAGGCCGCCTGGCAGGCGGCGAATCGGGGCGTGCCGGTGGTCCTGCACGAGATGCGGCCGGGGCAGCGCACCGAAGCGCATAAGACAGATTCCTGTGCCGAACTGGTCTGCTCCAACTCCTTCCGCTCCGACGATTGGGAGAACAACGCTGTCGGCCTGCTGCATGAGGAGATGCGCCGCGCCGGCTCGCTCATCCTGCGCGCGGCCGATGCCCACCAGACCGATTCCCTGGCCGAGCTGGTCTGCTCCAACTCCTTCCGGTCCGACGACGCCCGGAACAATGCCGTAGGGCTGCTGCACGAAGAGATGCGCCGGGCCGGGTCGCTGGTCATGGGTTGCGCCGATTCGCACAA
>DASYDA010000458.1:0-3875 GCA_036499865.1 Dongiaceae bacterium
CGGTCTCGTCGTCGCGGATGCTTGCGTGAAGCGCCTCGCGCGGGTCCAGCTCGAGATGGGCGGCAAGAATCCGATGATCGTGCTCGACGACGCCGACCTCGATATCGCCGTCGAAGCCTCGTTCCAGGGCGCCTTCGGCTCGACCGGCCAGCGTTGCACCGCCTCCTCGCGCCTGATCGTGCAGCAGGGCATCCACGACAAGTTCGTGTCGGCGATGATCGAGCGGCTGAAGAAGACCAAGATCGACCACGCGCTGGAAGCCGGCACCGAGATCGGACCGGTGGTCGATCAGCGCCAGCTCGACCAGGACCTCTCTTATCTCGATGTCGGTCAGAAGGAAGGCGCCAAGCTCGCCTTCGGCGGCGAATTGCTGAACCGCAAAACCCAGGGCTACTACATGAACTGCGCCCTCTTCACCGAGACGAAGAACGACATGCGGATCAACCGCGAGGAAATCTTCGGCCCGGTCAGCAGCGTGATCCGCGTGAAGGATTACGACGAAGCGCTCGCGACCGCCAACGATACGGAATACGGGCTGGTCGCCGGCATCTGCACGACCTCGCTGAAGCATGCGAGCCATTTCAAGCGCAACATCGAAGCCGGCATGGCGACGGTCAATCTCCCCACCGCCGGCGTGGACTACAACGTTCCGTTCGGCGGCCGTAAGAACTCCAGCTTCGGCCCGCGCGAGCAGGGCGAGCTCGCGCGCGAGTTCTTCACTATCGTCAAAACGGCCTATACGCGGCCGTAATGAAGCGCGCTCGATATCATCTCCGTGCTTGGCACGGGGATGATATCGAGGGTGAACAGGCTGTTCGCCTCGGCAAGACAATAGAATGCACGGGGCGGATTGAACGGACCGGTGTTTCGGCCTAAATCTGGTGGCGGAAGGTGAAAACCATGGCGCCAGATTCAAACGAAATGCCGGTCGTGTTCGTCTCGCATGGCAGCCCGATGCTGCCCTTTGAGGACATTCCGGCACGAAAATTCCTGCTCGGCCTCGGCGCGAAACTGCCGCGCCCGAAGGCGATCCTTTGCATCTCCGCGCATTGGGAGAGCTCCGTGGTGGGCGTGACCGGTGCGGAGCGCCTGGAAACCATTCACGATTTCCACGGCTTCCCGAAAGCGCTCTACGAGCTTGAATTCGATGCGCCGGGTTCACCGGAACTGGCCGCGCGCGCTGTCGGGCTGCTCAACGATGCCGGCATCGCCGCAGCGATCGATCCCGCCCGCGGTCGCGATCACGGCTGCTGGAATCCGTTGATGCTGATCTACCCGCAATCCGGCATTCCCGTCGTGCAGCTCTCGCTGATCGACGGCGCCGATGGGGAAAAGCATCTCGAACTCGGCCGCGCCTTGGCGCCTTTGCGCAAGGAAGGTGTGCTGATCTTCGCCTCCGGCGGCGCCGTGCACAACCTCCGCTGGCTGGACCGGGAAGGTCGCGGCGGGACCGTCGATTGGGCGGCGGAATTCGACCGCTGGATCGATACCAAGGTCGCTGCCGGCGATGCCGCCGCCCTCGCCGATTATCGCGAGCAAGCCCCCAATGCCGCCCTCGCCCATCCCAGTGAAGAGCACTTCCTGCCGCTCCTGGTCGCCATCGGCGCCGCGCAGAACGGCCCCGGCAACGCCAGGGGCCGCCGCCTCCACGACAGCTTCAGCTATGGCAGCCTGTCGATGGCGGCTTATGAGTGGAGATAGACCGCCTCCCGACCATTTTGATCCGAAGGGCGGAGGTAGCCCTTCAGAGGTTGAGTTCGATGATGCGCTGGCAGAATCCTATGTCGGGCGGACGATCATCATTGGGCTGACCTATCTGGATCATGCCGGCAATCTGCTCGAGCAACGGCAGTTGCATGGGGAGATTGTTTCCGCCACTCGCGAAGGAATCGAGGTTACGCTCGGCGGGAAGTATGCTGGGCAAATCTGGAACATGCCTCCGGCTTTGGAAAACATCCAGCACGCGCGGGCTGGAGAGTATCGGTTCCGGGAAACAGGAGAAGTCGTCGTCGATCCTGATCTGATGGCGACCTGGAAAATCACGAAGCCGACGCAGAATTGAGCGCTGGATCAGGCGCCTGCTCTTTCCCTGCCCCATCACCGCTGCATCAACCCCCACCCCAACCCGCCCCCGATCTCGGGGGCGGGGATTGCCGGAGACTTTGCATCAGAAAGAGATCGCGCTCTTCCTGTTCCCTCCCCCAGGATTGGGGGAGGGTTAGGGAGGGGGTCGATGCAGCCGTGATGCGGGTAGCAGAAGGTCCACCAGTCGATCCAGCTCACGACCTGGTCGACCGATCCTCGCGCAGCGCGTAGGGGATCAGGAACACGAAGCAAGCCAGCAGGAAGACGATGCCGCCAATCAGGCCCGGCATGTCCCCGCTCCGGAGGCTGGAGACGATGAAGGCGCAGGCGGAGATGATGAACAAGATCCAGCCCAGGATCTGGAGTTTCGCGGCCAAGCTCGACCTTCTTCTCACTGTTTTCTCCCCTCTGGCGATCAAGCCCAGCGGCGGCGATCAAGCGGCGCGGTCGCCAGATAGACCAGGACCGCAATGCCGACGCCCGCCAGCATGTCGCAGAAATAGTGGCTCCCCCAGATCGGCACGCCCAGCATCCAGAACAGATTGATCCCGGCGAATACCGGCCCATAGTGGCGAATGCGCCAGGCTGCGAGCGACATCAGCACACCCAACGACGTGTGAAACGACGGGAATGTCGTCAGCGGCTGGATATCAACCAGCACGATCGAGCGCGGGCGCTCGGTGACCACATGCTCGATCATGGCTGCGAAGAAAGCCTTTCCCTGATCTGCAACGCCATAGAAGTGATGGGGCCCGACCGCAGGCAGGAAGCCGCCCAAGATGATGCAGATGATTGCCGCCAATTGAGCCGCGATTGCCAGCCGCACCATTTGTCTTAGCGACCCGATCCAGCCCAATACCGCGATTACCGCGAGCAGCCACAATGTCGTGCCGCTGTAGAGAAAACCCATCGCAACCGAAAGCGGCGGATATTGCCGAAGCCAGGCTTCGTAGCCCACCCAATCGAGGCCCAGCCATCGATCCCAGTTCGCCAATACGGGGTCGGCCAGCGGGTATCCCATTACTTTCGTGACGAAATCCAGAACCCGCCCGACCGGACCTGAAGCGATCAATGCCGCGGTCACCAACAGGAGGGTGGCGATTGACGGTGAACGGCCCGTCTTCCAATAGAAGGCCGCGATCAGGATGAAAAGCAGTGCAAAGCCGAGATCCCGGTAGAGAGGTCCGGCGATCACCGTGAAGCCGCCCAGTTGGACGATGATCGCCTCGGCGAGGGCGACCATGATCGTCAAGCCGTAGAGTAGCGTGAGACCGAAAACAGGAAGCGGCTCGCTTATGCCCGCGACTGTCGGGGTGGCCAGTCCGGCCCCCTCGCTCCTATCGATTTCCCCCGGTGAAACCGACACGATCCCGTCCCCTGTCCCGCCTCTCGAAACATTTACGCAAATTGTTTCACGTGAAACAATTTGCGTTTCTACCGCAATCCGACCAGCAACCACCAATCACACATAAGAAAGCCCCGCCCAGAGACCGGGCGGGGCTCCTGCGATAACGCGCTCGAGCCGTCAGGCGGCTTGATTGAAGGCAACACCTTTGGTGCGCAGCAATTCCTGCAGTTCACCGGTCTGGTACATCTCGCGGATGATGTCGCAGCCGCCGACGAACTCGCCCTTCACATAAAGCTGGGGGATGGTCGGCCACTGGGAAAATTCCTTGACGCCCTGGCGCAGGCTGGGATCGGTCAGAATATCGATGCCCTTGAACTTGACGCCGATATGGCTGAGCACCTGGACGACCGCGGCGGAGAAGCCGCATTGCGGGAAGACCGGG
>DASYDA010000459.1:0-2001 GCA_036499865.1 Dongiaceae bacterium
TTGCTGCCTTTGCGGCCGACGGCGCCCCGGATGCGCTTCGCCGTCTCGGCGGCCTCGAGCTTGCCGGCATAATGCCGGTTCTGCCGGTCGGCGACATAGCCGAGAGCGACGGCGCGGCGCTCGCCGGATCCCCGCTCGCCCGATTTTCGTTCACCCAGGCGCAATTTCAGCCATTTCGGCTCATAGACGCCGCCCACCATCTCGCGTTCATGGAGATAGTCCGCCGCTTCGACGGCGTGCGTCGGCGCCACCCGGAACATGCGGCCGATGCACATGCCGCCGCGGTCGAGGCCGAGCACCAGGCCCGGCCGCTCCTTGGTGCCGCGGTAATGCGTGGATTCGATGCAGAAGGCGCGGTGATAGCCGTAGAGCGTCGCCGGCTCCACGTCGAGGAACGGAAAATCCGGATTCCACATCAGCGAGCCATAGGCGAAGACGCACAATTCCGCGCCGGGTTCGGGCCGGATCCGGCGGCTCTCGATCAGTTCGGGATCGCCGTCCTCGTCATCCGCGACGGAAGCATCGCCGGTGCCTGGATCAATCCGCATGGCCGGCCAGCAGGAAACCGAGCAGGGCTTCGTTGAACAGGTGCGCTTTCTCGATATTGCAGAGATGCAGCGCCTCGGGAATCACGGTCAGTTGCGCACCCTGGATGCGGCTGCGCAATGTCTCGGCGCCGGAGAGCGGCGATCCAGGATCCTTCTCGCCGGCGATCACCAGCGTCGGCAGGCGCAGGGTACCGAGCGCCTCCGCCGCGATGTTCATCTCCTTGATCGCGGTGCCGGCGCCGACATAGCCGGCGCTGGGGATGGCGCGGATCAGGCCGTCGATCCATTCGACGACATGCGGCGCGCGCCTCATGAAATCGGCGGAAAACCAGCGGAGCAGGGTTCCTTCGGCGAGGCTGGCCGGGCCCAGCCTGCGCACCTGGCCAAGCCGCTCGTCCCACATCGCCCGCTGTTCGGCGCTGGCCTTGCCGGTCGCGGTCGAGCTCAGCACCAGTCGGTCGAGCACCTTGCCGTGGCGCAGCGCCAGCACCTGGCCGATCATCCCGCCGATCGAGAGCCCGACGAAATGGAACCGGCTGAAGCCAAGCTTCGCGGTGAGGCTGACCACGTCGTCGGCGAGCATATCCAGCGTATATCCGCCGGAGAGTTCCTCGCCCACGGCCTCGCTCGATCCATGGCCGCGCATATCATAGCTCAGCACGCGGAAGTGCCGCGCGAGCAGGGGAAGCTGATAGCCCCACATCTCATGGCTGACCGCCAGAGCGTGGCTCAGCACCACCAGCGGACGATCCTCGCGCCCATCCAGGCGATAGTTGAAGAGGGTCCCGTCGATGCGGACCTGCGGCATGATTGTCGAAACCTTTAGTCTTCTCTTCCGAACGGCGGTCGCCGGTTAATCGGCCTTGCCCCCGGTGCTTTTGGTCAACGCCTCGATCTGGCGCTGGAGCGTGTGCATCTGGTTCTTCAAATCATTGATCTCGGTGGCGCTCGGCGCATCGGCCTTGGGTGCTGGGGCCTGGCTCGGCGCATTGGCGGCGGGCGCCCCGGCGCCCATTCCCGGCACCCCGGGAATCCCGGCCCCCAAGGGACCCGCCTTGAAGGGGTTCCACATCCGCATCGCCTGCTCGAAGAAGACCATGTTCTGCTTCGACATCTCCTCGAAGCGGTCCAGCGGGAACATGCCGCCGAAGCTTTCCTTCATATAGGAGCGGATCTGGTCCTGGTTCTTGGAGAAGCTATCCATGCTCTGCTCGAGATAGCGCGGCACCAGGAATTGCAGGTTGTCGCCATAGAGGCTGATGAGCTGCCGGAGGAAGTTGATCGGCAGCATGTTCTGGCCCTTGGCCTCTTCCTCGACGATGATCTGGGTCAGCACCGAGCGGGTGATGTCCTCGCCGGTCTTGGCATCCTCGACGGTAAATTCGATACCGTTGCGCACCATCTGCGCCAAGTAGTCGAGGGTGACGTAGGAGCTGGTGGCGGTGTTGTAGAG
>DASYDA010000460.1:0-11949 GCA_036499865.1 Dongiaceae bacterium
GGATATCCTTCGGGATTTCCTTGAAATAGGTGAACAGCATCCAGATGACGATCGGCAGATTGCCGAGACCGAGCACGATGATGAGGCCGATGCGCGTATCCAGCAGCGCGGCGTCGCGATAGATGAGATAGATCGGCACCAGCACGCCGACCGGCGGCATCATCTTTGTGGAGAGCATCCAGAGCAGCACGTCCTTGGTGCGCTTGGTCGGCGCGAAGGCCATGGACCAGGCGGCCGGAATCGCAATCAGCATGGCGATCAACGTGGAGCCGCCGGCGGTGATGATCGAATTCATCGCGTGGAGGAAATAGTCGCTCCGCGTCTGGACGATGCCGTAATTCTCCGTCGTCCAATGGAAGAACAGGAAGACAGGCGGCGTGGCGAAGGCATCCAGCTCGGTCTTGAAGCTGGTGAGGATCATCCAGAGGATCGGGAAGACGATGATGAAACCGACGATCCAGGCCCCAGCGGTGCTGACGGCGAGCTTCGCGGGTGTGATGCGTCTTGCCATGGCCTAGGCCTCCAGGTTCCGGCCGACGATGCGGACCAGGAAGAAAGCCACGATATTGGCGAGCACCACCGCGACCAGGCCGCCCGCCGAGGCGCCGCCGACATCGTATTGGATCAGCGCCTGGGAATAGATCAGGAAGGCGATATTGGTGGTCTGCAGGCCGGGACCGCCGCCGGTGGTAACGAAGATCTCGGCGAAGACGGTCAACAGGAAGATGGTTTCGATGAGAATGACCACCGTGATCGGCCGGGCGAGATGCGGCAGCGTGATGTAGAAGAAGGTCGAGACCGCGCCGGCGCCGTCCATCTCCGCCGCTTCCTTCTGTTCCTCGTCCAGGGATTGGAGCGCGGTCAGCAGGATGAGCGATGCGAAAGGCAGCCACTGCCAGGCGACGATCAGGATCACGGAGAACATCGGCATCTCGGTGAACCAGTCGATCGGCTGAAAGCCGAGCGAGGTCGCGATCCAGGCGAAGAGCCCGGAAACCGGATGCATCAGCAGGTTCTTCCAGACCAGCGCACTCACCGTCGGCATCACGAAGAAGGGTGCGATCACCATGAGGCGCACGAAGTTGCGCCCGAGGATCGGCTGGTTCATCAGCAGGCCGATGAAGGTGCCGAGCACGACGGTGATGACCAGGACGGAGCCGACCAGGATCAAGGTGTTCAGCAACGAGGCCACGAAGGCGGGATCGGTGAGGAAATAATAGTAGTTGTCGAAGCCGGCGAAACTGTCGGTGCTCGGATCGAGCAGGTTGTAGTTCCGCGTCGAGAAATAGATCGTCATCGCGAGCGGAACGATCATCCAGACGAACAGCAGCAAAACTGCAGGCGAGATCATGACTCTGCCGAGCGTTCTGGTTTGCTGCGTCGCCATGCTTCTCTCCGGCTCGGGCGCGCCCGGCGAAACGATGCTCCGGGACGACCTGGGAAGAAAGTGGCCACCCGAACCGCCTTGGCGGCCGGATGGCCCCGAGTTCATCGGACCATTCGGGAGAGTCGGTCCTCGAGTCTCATTCTACCCAACGGCTACTTGATATAGCCGGCCTTCTTCATTTCACGCTCGGTCGAGCGCTGCGCGTTGGCCAAAGCCGCGTCTACCGTGGATGCCCCCGAGAGCGCCGCGGCGAACTGCTGGCCCACGGTGGTGCCTAAGCCCTGGAACTCAGGGATCGCGGCATATTGCACGCCGACATAAGGCACCGGCTTTACCGTCGGATGGCTGGGATCGGCCGAGTTGATCGAGTCGATGGTGTCCTTGGCGAAGGGCGCCGCCTTCAGATAGTCCGCATTGCTGTAAAGCGAAGTGCGGGTTCCCGGCGGCACATTGGCCCAGCCTTCCTTGGACGCGACCAGTTCGGTGTAACCCTTGGAGGTCGCCCAGGCGACGAACTTCTCCGCGGCATCGACCTTCTGCGAACCGGCCGGGATCGCGAGGCTCCAGGCCCAGAGCCAGTTGGCATTCTTGCCGAGGCCCTTATTGGGCGCCAGCGCGAAGCCGACCTTATCGGCCACCTTGGACTGCTTCGGATCGCTCACGAAGGAAGCGGCGACCGTGGCGTCGATCCACATGGCGCATTTGCCCGAGTTGAACAGCGCCAGGTTCTCGTTGAAGCCGTTGGAACTGGCGCCCGGAGGGCCGGCTTCCTTCATCAGCGTCACATAGGTGGTCAGCGTGTCCTTCCATTCCGGCGTGTTGAACTGCGGCTCCCACTTCTCGTCGAACCACCGGGCGCCGAAGGAATTCGACATGGCCGTCAGGAAGGCCATGTTCTCGCCCCAGCCCGCCTTGCCGCGCAGGCAGATGCCGTAGACGTCGTTCTTCTTGTCGGTGAGCTTCTTGGCCGCGTCGATGACGAAGTCCCAGGTCGGATTGTCCGGCATGGTGAGGCCGGCCTTCTCGAAGAGATCCTTGCGGTACATGGTCATCGAGCTCTCGCCGTAGAACGGCGCGGCATAGAGCTTGCCATCGACGGAGAGCGCATCGCGGATCTTCGGCAGCAGATCGTCCACGTCGTAGTCGGCCGGCAGCTTGTCGAGCGAGACCAGCCAGTTCTTCTTCGCCCAGATCGGCACCTCATAGGTGCCGATGGTGAGCACATCGAACTGCCCGCCCTTGGTCGCGATGTCGGTGGTGACCTTCTGGCGGAGCACGTTCTCCTCCAGGGTCACCCATTTCACGTTGATGTCGGGATTCTTTGCCGTGAAATCGCTCGTCAGACCCTGCATGCGGATCATGTCGCCGTTGTTCACGGTGGCGATGGTGAGCGTGGTCTCTGCAAATGCCGGTATGGCGGCACACAAAGTCGCCGCGCCCAGCACGGCGCCGATCAGCCTCTTCATTGTCTCCTCCCAGATACAGCCCAGATACGCGTTGTGAGCATTTGCTCTTTGATTGAACATACGCTCACACCGGGACAGCCGAGAGTCAATGCGAATTCGATTGTGCATTGCAGCAACGAAGAGGATGGATCAGCCGTGCAGCAGGCCTTGCGCGGTGGCTTCGTCGGTGATCAGGCCGTTGAGAATCCGGCCTTTAAGGGCGCCGCGGATCGCCGGCAGCTTGGAATGCCCGACCGCCGCGCCGACCGTCAGCGCCTTCGCCGGAACCGCCAGCGGAATGCTGGTGACCCGCTTGTTGGTCCCGGTGGAGATCACATTGCCATGGGCATCGAAGGCCCAGGCGGTGACTTCGCCGACGGCGCCCAGGCGCAGCATCTCCATCAGCTCGTCACGGCTGATGAAGCCATCGACATAGACCTGTGCGCCCTGATCGAACTGGCCGATTCCGACCAGGCGAAGATCGGCCTTCTCCGCCATCTTCCGCACCCTTGAGACCGGCGCCACCCGCAGGAGCTGCTGGCGCTCGGCGTCGGAGGCGAGAAAGACCGGCAGCGGCATCGGATAATGCCGCGCTTTGGTCAAATCCGTGAGCCGAGCCATCGCGTCGAAGAAGCTCGCCGAACCGTCCGGCGAAATATTGCCCACCAGCGAAACAAGCTGATGGTTGGGACAATCCATCGGCGGGATCTGCTCGACGGCGGCGCGCATGGTGCGCCCGGTGCCGATGGCGATGATCGCCGGCTTCGCCGAGCGCAGAGTCGATTCCAGCAAGGCCGCGGCGCGTTCGGCGACGCCCGCGACGGCGTTCGGCGACGCCGGATTGGTGGGCGCCACTTCGCAATATTTGAGCTCGAATTTGTCCTTCAGCCGCGCGGCGAGCTCCATGCAAGCGGCAATGGGATGCTCCAGGCGGAAAGTAATCAAACGCTCGGAAAGGCACAAGGAAACAAGGCGTTGCGCAGTCGCACGCGAGACGTTGAGCCGCTTCGCGATCTCGTCCTGGGTGTTGCCGGCGATGTAATAGAGCCAGCCGGCGCGGGCGGCATCGTCGAGCCTGGAGCTTTCGTCGGAGGCCGCCATGATAGATATCAGTCCGTCAAATGGGCTTGCAGATCGCCCATCCTATCAAACACCTGGGCGGCACCGGAAGCCGCCAGGAGCGCGCGCCCATCGCGGTCGCGGTAATGGCCGCCGCCGACGAAGCCCCAGACCGTCATGCCGGCGGCTTTGCCCGCCGCGACGCCGATCGCGCTGTCTTCGATCACCAGCGTCCGCGCCGGCTTCGCGCCCATGCTTTTCGCCGCGTGCAGGAATAAATCCGGCGCGGGCTTTCCGTTCGCCACCATCTGCGCCGAGAACAGCCGGCCGGCAAACAGGCCGGAAAGCCGCGTCACGGAGAGGCAGAGTTCGATGCGGTTGAAATCGCTGGAGGATGCAAGGCAATACTCGGTCTCGAGGCGGCCCAGCAGCTCCGTGATGCCCGGCATCGGATGCAGCGACGCGCTGAAGGATTCCCGCGCCAGCTTTTCGAGTTCGACCCGGAAACTTGCCGGCATCGGCGCGCCGCGCCAAGCCACATATTGATCGGCGACCGCGCGAAAGCCGCGCCCCAGGAAGCGGTCATAGATTTCCGGCAGTTCGACCGCGATTTCGTGACGCTGCAGCATGGTCAGCAGACAGCCGCAGCTCAAGGTTTCGCTGTCCACCACGACGCCGTCGCAGTCGAAGATGATGAGGTCGAAATCGCTCATATATGGGCCGAACCGGACCGCAGGCTCCTCTGCCCGTGCGCTGGGGCACATTAGAGCATATGCTCACCGGTGGAGCAATCGCCCACACCTTTTCAAGCGGGAAGCGTACGGAATCCGTCCATCCCGTCCAGCAAGGCGGTAAGGATCCCGGGCTCCAGCTTGGCATGGCCGGCATCGGGAATGATGTGATAGCGCGCCTCGGGCCAAACACGGGTGAGGTCGTCGGCGGTCCGGATCGGGCAGACGAGGTCGTAGCGGCCCTGGACGATGAAGGCCGGAATGTGGCGGATGCGGTGCACATTCCGGAGCAGAAAATTCTCCGGCAGGAAGATGTCGTTGCGGAAATAATGCGCCTCCATGCGCGCCAGCCCCAGCGCCAGCACATCATCCGCGAAACCCTGCACCGTCTCGGCGCTCGGCAGCAGCGTCGAGCAGCTCCCCTCATAGATGCTCCAGGAATGCGCCGCCGCCATATGGATGGCCGGATCGGGATCCATCAGCCGCTTCTGATAGGCGGCCAGCAGATCACTCCGCTCCGCTTCGGGGACGAATTCCGCGAAGCGCCGCCAGGCTTCCGGCTGGATTTCCCGCATGCCATGGAGGAACCAGTCGATCTCCGAGCGGCGGCAGAGGAAGATGCCGCGCAGCGCCATGCCGCGCACCCGTTCGGGATGATGCTCGGCATAGGCGATGGCGAGAGTCGAGCCCCAGGAACCGCCGAAGACGATCCATCGCGCGATGCCGAGATGTTGCCGCAGGCGTTCGATATCCTCGATCAGCAGCGGTGTCGTGTTGTTGCGGATCTCGCCGAGGGGCTTGGAGCGCCCGGAACCGCGCTGGTCGAAGATGACGATGCGATAATGCGCGGGATCGAACAGCCGCCGATGCAGGGGCGCCGCACCCCCGCCCGGCCCGCCATGCAGGAAGACGACCGGCGCGCCGTTGGGATTGCCCGATTGCTCGAAATACATCGTGTGGATGTCGTCGAGCTTCAGCGCACCCGTCTCATAGGGCTCGAGTTCGGGATAGAGCGCGCGAGCGGAATCGTTTGTCGGCACAGGGCCTCCCTCGGAATCTACTGGTATATCTGTTGCTTGTCGTTGCCGGCGCGCCTCACCCGACCGTCTTCTTTCCGACAATGGCACGAACGAACGGCTTGGCGGTAGTGGGAGGGACACCCTCTTGCCTCTCGCCCAAGCTGCCGATATCGTTAGCGTCAATGACAATGCGAGCCGAAGGGAGGGTGCCGCATGAACGCGTATAATTGGCACCACCGCCGCGGCCCTGTTCCCGCCCCGCAACGCGCTGTTGCGGGGCTGATCTGATACGAACCGGGCGCTTCCCGCGTCCCCTCATACGATCGGTCCCCTGACGGCGTCTTGAGTGCCGGTGGCTTTGCGCTGTAGAGCCCCGCCTCCCGCCCTTCCTCGTATTCAAGACCGCGAGATTTCCATGGGTTCGATCGTTCTCCGCAATGTCGGCGTCGTCGCCAGCCGTCCGCTGTTTCAAAACCTCACCTTCACCCTGGCCGACGGGGACCGCCTCGGCCTCGTGGCCGGCAATGGCGGCGGCAAGTCTACGCTCCTGCGCTGCCTGGCCGGGCTTACCGAGCCCAGCCACGGAATCATCACCATGAGCCGGGGCTTGCGCATGGTGCTCGTCGAGCAGGACATCCCCGCGCCCTTGCTGGACCTGCCCTTGGCCGATGCGCTGCGCCGCTCCATCCCTGCGGAGGAGATCGAGAGCCAAAGCTGGCGTGTCGATTTCATCCTCGATGAACTGGCGGTGCCTACCGAATTGCATGATCGGCCGATCCGCCAACTCAGCGGCGGGTGGCAGCGGCTGGCACTCATCGCCCGCGCCTGGATCGCCGAGCCGGATGCCTTGCTGCTCGACGAACCGACCAACCATCTCGACCTGGCGAAGATCCGGCATCTCGAGGGTTGGATCCGGAAGGAAGGGGTGCGGATGCCGATGGTCATCGCCAGCCACGATCGTGCCTTCTTGGACAATTGCACCACCCGCACGCTGTTCCTGCGGCCGGAACAGTCCCACCTCTATGCCCATCCCTACTCCATCGCCCGTGATTTGCTGAAGCAAGACGATGCGGCGGAACAGGCGCGCACCGAACGCGACGGGCGCGAAGCCGCCCGCCTGCGTCGCAGCGCGGCAGAGCTGCGCAATATCGGCATCAACAGCCGCAGCGATGCGGCGCAGAAGAAGTCGAAGCAGATGGCGCAACGCGCCAAGGCGTTGGAGGAAACCGTGCGGTCGCCGCATCGGGACAAGGCGGCGGCGGTTCGGCTGGCAACCAGCGATACGCATGCCCGCGTCCTGATCGCACTGGACGACGTGGTCGTCCGTCGGCCGAATGGAGAACCGCTGTTCCGCACCGGCAAGCTCGAGCTCAAGCGGGGTGATCGGGTCCTGCTCTTGGGACCGAACGGCGCCGGCAAATCGCAATTCGTGCGCATGCTGCACCGCGCACTGAGCAATTCCGACGGCGCTCCCGGCATCCGCAACAGCCCCACGTTGGAAATGGGCTATCTCGACCAGCTGATGGCGCATCTGCCGGACCGCGATACGCTGCACGGTTTCATCGCCGGCTTCGATCAGGGTGACCAGCGCACAACAAGCCTGCTCGCCGGCGCCGGTTTTCCGCCCGACCGGCAGCACCGTCCCCTCGCCGAACTCTCGCTCGGCGAAAGAGCGCGTTTGGGCCTGCTCGCGCTGCGCCTTCGCGAACCCAACTTCTACCTGCTGGACGAACCCACCAATCACCTCGACATTCCCGGCCAGGAGCAGCTGGAACTCGAAATCCTGACCCACGAAGCGAGCGCGATCCTGGTCACCCATGACCGCCGCTTCGCGCGCGCGATCGGCACCCGTTTTCTCACCATCGCCCGGGGCCGGCTGATCGAAGCCGACCCCGATGATTCGCCATGGCCTGGATAGAGTTGCGCCCGGATATTCTATTGGCGCTGGTTGACGGCGGCGCTGCGCAGAACCGCGACCGATTTCCGCATGCCCTCCATGGGCGACATCATCATGTCCTCATGCTCGATGGAGAGAACGTCGTCATAGCCCACCATCTTCAAGGCGGCGCAGAACTGCCGCCACCAGGTCTCGCCATGGCCGTAGCCGATGGTGATGTAATTCCAGGCACGCTCCGGGAACCGGTCCGGCGCACGCGTTTCCAGCACGCCGTCGATACCGGCCGGCACCGGCTCCACCCGCGTGTCCTTGGCGTGAACATAGTAGATCGCCGAGCCCAGCGCGCGCACGGCGGCGATGGGATCCGCGTTCATCCACATCGGGTGGCTGGGATCGTAATTGGCGCCCACGGTCTCGCCGACGACATTGCGCAGGCGGTCGAGCGTGTAGGGATTGTAGACCGCCTGATGCCCGTGCAGTTCCAGGCAGACCCGGCGGATTCCGTTGTTGCGCGCCTGGATCACCAGATCCTTCCAATAAGGAATGATCACCTCGTCCCACTGGTATTGCAGAATGGTGAGGCATTCCGGCGGCCAATCGGTGACGATCCAGTTCGGGTTCGCGTCGCCGGGACCGCCGGGCAATCCCGACATCATGACGATGCGGTCGATCTTCAGCAGCTTGGCGAGCTGGAAGGTCTTCAGCGTGATCTCGTGATGCAGCTTGCCCTTGTTGCCGGGATGGAGCGGATTGCCGGAGCAATTCAGCGCGGAGATCGTCAACCCATGATCGGCGATCTTGGCGAGGAACTCCTTCCGCGCACTCTCGCTCTCCAGCATCTTGTCGAGCTCGACATGCGGCGCGGAGGACCAGTTCCCGCAGGCGAATTCCAGGGTTTCCAGGCCGAGTTCGGCTGAGGCTTTCAGCATCTCGTCAAAGGACAGCCCGCCGAGGCTGTCCGTGATCATTCCGATTTTCATGCAAATTCTCCGCTACGCGTCATTCAAGATTCAGTGTCGAGGTTGTCGAGAAAAACAAGGACAGGATCGCCATCGTCTTTTGGCGATCCTGTCCCAGACCAGCGCGGCGAGGATGTACCGCAAGCGGCGTGGGGCTTAGGACTTGCGGCTTGTGCGACGACCTGCTGCTCCTGGGTTGCAGCGGTATCGGCGCTCCGCCCTGGTCGATCTACCGACTGGTCGTTACTGGACCCATGAGAGATACGGGATCCAGTAGAACTGCGGATTGAACATAAAGTTGCCGACCCGCTTGGACACGAAGTCCACATGCTTCGGATTGAACAGGACCACCCAGGGCGCCTGATCCACCGCGGCCTTATCGACCGCCGCCCAGATCTCATTGGCCTTCTTGGGATCGGTGATCGCCGTGGTCATCGCGAGCTTCATCTGCGCATCGATATCCTTGTTGCAGAAGCCGGCGGTGTTCGCCGAAGCATCCGAACCCGCATGGAAACCATCACAGCTCAGCAGCACATAGAGGAAGTCGGAAGCCGCCGGATAATCCTGGTACCAGGCGGTGATGCCCATCTGCATCTTGTTGTTGCTGTTCGAGATGTACTGCCACTGGACGTTGGTGGAGAGCGCCTTCATCGAGGCCTTGTAGCCGAGATCGCTGAGCACGCTCTGCATATAGGTGCCGAGCGCCCTCGAAACGGCGGTGTCTTCGGCGATGATCGTGACCGCCTGCCCCGCCGTGCCGGATTCCTTCACCAGCTGCTTGGCCTTCGCCATATCCGGCTTCGACCATTTGGCGCCCGGTTTCTTGGTGTAGGGGCAGTAATCGACATGGCCGGGGAAATCCGGCGGCAACACCTGGCAGCTTGGCTGGGCGAGATTCTTGCCGCCGAACAGTTTCACCAGCGCGTTGCGGTCGACCGCGTAGTTGACGGCCTGGCGTGCCTGGAGACTGTCGAACGGCGCAAGGTTGGTGTTCATCGTGGCATAGCGGATCGCCGTCAGCGGCGTCACATGGGTCTGCTTGGCGTATTTGGAGCCCAGTTCGGCTAGACGATCGGAGGGCGGCTGGTCGGAAGTCCAATCCGCCTGCCCGTTCTGGATGGCGCTGATCTCCGCTTCGTCGGTCAGCCCGAAATCGTAATCCATCTCATCGGGATAGCCGTCGGGCTGGGCCTGCTTGCTCCACTCCTTGAAGTGGGGATTGCGCACGATCTTCCATTGCTTGTTGGGATCGTAGGCCGCCGTCATATAGGCGCCGGTTCCGGGGATCGACGTGGTGCCCATATCCTTGGACGGCGTATCGGCGGGAACGATGGCCGCATGCGGAATCGCCAGCTTGTCGAAGAATTCCGAGTCCGGCTGGGTGAGATGAATGGTGACGGTGCCGGCGGCTTCGTCGCCGACAACGCCGCCGTCCAGGGTGCAGGCCGCCGGCGTCTTCAGACAGGCATCGGCGCCCACGATCAGGTTGTAGAAGGTGCCGGAGGTCGGACCGGAAATCTTGAAGATGCGCTGGAACGAGGCCACCACATCCTTCACGGTCACGTCCTGGCCGTTGGAGAATTTGATGCCCTGGCGCAGCTTGAAGACATAGGTCTTGCCGTCGTCCTGGGCTTCCGGGATCGCCTCGGCGAGATCCGGCACGATCACGAAACCGTCCGGCCCCGCGGCCTTCTGAAAGGTCAGCAGCCCGTCATACATCCCCTGGAAGAGCTGCCAGTATTGCTGCGCATAGTTCATCTGCGGGTCGATGGTCCCTTGCGCCGAGACCGCCAGCAGCCGCATCGTCCCGCCGCGATGCTCCTGCGCATGGGCGGGTTGCGTCGCCAGCGCCGCCGAAAGCGCGCATACGGCGCCGAAAGCGGCCCAACGCCCGTGCCGGGGATTCCGTCCTTTGCGATTCATGTTCATGCCTGCCTTCCCTGTTTCATACCGACTCACTTCTGATGGTGATGCGGTCGCCCCGCGGCTGCGCGTGGTTCTTCAGAAAGGCTTCGGGTACGGCCGGTGTAAAGCACATCGACGGAATGCCTTCGCCAGGCTGAGCCCCGCGCAAGGATCCCGCCGTGATCGAAATAATTGTAAGAATTCAGCCATTTGCGAGACATGTGGCGATCCACGAAGAGCCGGAATCCGCCCCGCCTCTGTCCCATTCATGATGAAATCCCGCAAATCCTTGCAATGGTCGATCGCAGAAATGATAGAATATGATGGATTTGCCAGCTGAGGATGCGCTAAACGTTTTCAGCAATATGAAGATCGAATGAAATCAGGATCTGCGCGGGATTGTTGGTGGCCGGCGTTTCCAGAGCCCGGACCATCGCATCCACGGTGCTGGCGGCGACGGGTCCGGTACGGGTGGAGATGACCGCGGTCAGTGTCCCGTCGATGAGGGCCGCGCGGGTATCTGCGGTCAACTCGTTGCAAACGACGGCGACCGGTTCATGGGTCGCCTCCTCCCGCGCCGCTTCGATGACGCCCACCATGCCGCCGCCGCAGATATAAAGGCCCACGAGGTCCTGGTTGCGCTCCATCATGTCGAGCGTCGCCTCATAGGCGATGCGTGGATCCTCGAGGTTGACCAGAGGCTCCAGCAGCCGGAATTCCGTCGCGTGTTCGCGAAAATAGGAGCGAAAGGAAATCTCCGCCGTCTCCTGGCAAAGATAGCGATGGCTGCCCACGATGATGCCGATCTTGCCCGGTTTCTTCGCGGTCTTGGCGATGATCCAGGCGGCGGTGCGGCCTTCCTTGCGGTTGTCGTGCCCGATATAGGCGGCACGGGCTTCCGCGGTGAGATCGGAGATGATGGCGACGGTGGGAACGCCGCGGTCGCGCAGCCGCTCGATCGCCAGCGAAACATGCGGGTGATCCACCGATACCACGGCCAGGGCGTCCACCCGGCTGCCCATCTCCATCATGCGTTCGGCGATGGTCGCCGGCGAAAGCTCATCGATGAAATCGACGACCGGCTTGCCGCGGATATCGTGCCGCTCCCGTGTCGCCGCCGCCAGATCGACGCCGAGCTGCTGGTAGAAGACGTCGGCGCGCTTCTGCAGCAGGAAGCCGAAGGTGCGGACCGGCACGCCCTCCCGGATCCGCTGCCGGATCAGGGCCGTCGCATGAAAATCGATCGCCTCGGCGGCCCGCAATACCCGTTCCGCCGTGCCCTCGCGCACCGGGTGCCGTTGGTTTAAAACCCGATCGACCGTGGCGACGCTGACACCGGCGGCCTTGGCAAGATCGGCGATGGTTGGTCGAGTGCCCACGACAATGCGATCCCCTGATAGTCCACCCCCTGATAGTCAATGGCGCGCAATATACCGTCTTCTGTTGCAAAATCTATCACTCTCTCATCGCCAGTGTTTGCTCCGGAAAACCGATTGCGGGTTACCCGGTCAATAAACTTGCCTTCTGCGTATGGATGCCGTTTTTTT
>DASYDA010000461.1:0-7634 GCA_036499865.1 Dongiaceae bacterium
TGGCTATGAGGAATGGGGCGACGAGCTTCCGAAGCGGCTCAACGGCATGTTCGCTTTCGTGGTCTATGACGCGGTGCGCAAGCGCCTGTTCCTGGCGCGCGACAGGTTCGGCGAGAAACCGCTTTATTATTCGCTGCAGAATGGCGCCTTCGCGTTCGCCAGCGAGTTGACCGCGCTCGCCGCGCATTCCGCCCTCGATTTCCGAATAGATTCGCTGGGATTGCAGAAGTTCCTCGCCTATGGCTTCACCCCCGCGCCCAACACGATCTATCGCGATTGCCGCAAGCTGCCGGCGGGACATTCGCTCACCTTCGATCTCCGCGAACGGTCGATCAACCTGCGCTGCTACTGGCAGCTTTCGCTCAAACCGGATGAAAGCCTCACCGCTCGCGACGAGCCGAGACTGGCGGAAGAGCTGCGTGCCCTGATCTTCGAGGCGGTCCGGCGGCGCCTGATCAGCGATGTGCCGCTTGGCTGCTTTCTAAGCGGCGGGGTTGACTCCAGCGCGGTGGTCGCGGCGGCCGTCCGTTGTCGGCCGGCGTCGTCACTGGATACCTTCACGATCGGCTTCACCGATCCCTCTTTCGATGAATCCGCGCAAGCGCGCGCGGCGGCCGGATTTTTCGGAACCCGCCACCATGAGCAAATTCTCGATCTCGAGGCGGCCCGGAATCTGATCGCGCCGGTGCTCGAACGGCTCGATGAGCCTTTGGGCGATGCATCCATCCTGCCGACCTTCCTGGTCAGCCGTTTTGCGCGGCAAGAAGTGACCGTCGTGCTGACCGGCGATGGGGGCGATGAGCTGTTCGCCGGCTACGACCCGTTCAAGGCATTGCTGCCGGCGCGCATCTACGCGGCATTGGTGCCGCGAAGCCTGAATCGCGGTTTCCGCCGCCTGGCGGAATTGCTGCCGATTTCGCGCCGGAACATGAGCCTGGATTTCAAATTGCGGCGGTTCCTCATGGGAATGTCCTATCCCGCCGCCTGCTGGAATCCTGTCTGGCTCGCACCGTTCGATCCGGGCGATATGGCCGAACTGCTGAACGAGGCCGTGTCGGTCCAGGACGTCTACAGCGAAGCCCTCGAATGCTGGGAATCGAATTCGGATTCGAACTTCCTCGATCGCACGCTGGCTTTCTATACCCGGTTCTATCTGCAAGACGATGTGCTGATGAAGGTTGACCGGGCGGCCATGATGAACGGGCTGGAGGGACGCGCCGCGTTTCTCGACAACGATCTGGTCGCGTTCTGCGAACGCTTGCCGACAAGGTTCAAATTCGCCGGCGGCAGGGGCAAGAAGCTGCTGCGCCGCGCACTCGAAGGAATTGTGCCGAAAGCGGTTCTGGATCGGCCCAAGAAAGGTTTCGGCGTTCCCATATCGTCCTGGCTGCGGGAGTTGAGCCCGCCGATCGGCGGCCAGCCCGAGGAGTTCCGCCCGGGAACCCTGGAACGGCTGTGGCGCGACCACGCATCCGGAGACGCCGATCATCGGCTTTCGATCTGGTCATGCCTCAGTCTCCATCATCACTTTGCCGGAATGCAGCTTGCGCGATCCTTGGATCCGCTGCCGGATGTTGCCTGATGACCGGAACTGGCCTGTTCGTTGAATCCGGTTGCATCCCCCGCATCGATGACGGAAATGATATTCGGCGGTGATGCAGAAGATGGTGCGCGATGACGACTGATTTGGATGCCGAGCGCCGCGGATCGCCGGATCGCTTCGGTTTCGAGTGGGGCGAGTATTCCGAACTGCGCCCGGAATACGAGGTGCAGTTCTTGAAATGGGCAGGCACGCTGCCGCGGGAATATTGGCGCGGGCGCAAGTTCCTGGATGTCGGCTGCGGCATGGGGCGGAACAGCCATTGGCCGATGACTTATGGCGCCGCAGCCGCGGTTGCGATCGATGTCGATGCGCGCTCTCTGGCTTCGGCTCAGAGGCTGCTTTCGCGCTGGCCCGCCGCCACGGTCAGGCGCATGAGCGCCTATGAGATCGAATATGAAGATTTCTTCGACGTGGTTTTCTCGATCGGCGTCATCCACCACCTGGCGGAACCGGAGCGCGCCCTGCAACAGATGGTGAAAGCGGCGAAACCGGGAGGCCGGGTTTTGATCTGGGTCTATGGCTACGAGAACAACGAATGGATCGTGAAGTACTTCAACCCGCTGCGGCATGCGATATTCGCGCGGTTGCCGGTTCGAATCACGCATGCGCTTTCATTCGGCCTCGCCGCGGTCCTTTGGTTTGCGCTGAAGGTCGGATTCGGTCGACTGGAATATTTCCACCAGCTCAGGCGGTTCAGTTTCCGCCACCTGCGCAGCATCGTTTTCGATCAAATGCTGCCGAAGATCGCCAATTACTGGCGACACGACGAAGTGCAGGCCCTGATGAAAGGCGCCGGGCTGTCGGACATCCGGATCGAGCCTGTGAATGGCATTTCCTGGAGCGCGGTGGGCACCAAGCCCTGATCGGTCGGCCCTGATCGGTCGGCGGCCTCTAGCGCAGGTGCTCGTTCAGGCGCGGCATCAGTTCCACCAGATTGCAGGGGCGGAAGCGGTTGTCGAGCTGCCAGCGCAGGATGTCCTCCCAGCCGTCGCGCACCGCGCTGGGCGAGCCGGGCAGGGCGAAGAGATAGGTGCCGCCGGCGACGCCGCCGGTCGCCCGTGACTGGATCGTCGAGGTGCCGATCTTCTGGAAGGAGAGCCAGCGGAACAACTCGCCGAAGCCGTCGATCTTCTTTTCATAAAGGCTTTCGAAGGCCTCCGGCGTGATGTCGCGGCCGGTGACGCCGGTCCCGCCGGTGGAGATCACCACGTCGATTTCCGGGTCCGCTATCCAGGCCTTGAGCCGGGCGACGATCTCCGTCCGCTCATCCTTGACGATGGTGCGGGCGTGCAGCACATGGCCGTCACGCGCGATCATGTCCGCCAACGCATTCCCCGACGTGTCGTTCGCCGCCGTGCGGGAATCCGATATGGTCATGATCGCGATGTTGACGGGCTTGAACGCCCGCGTTTCGTCAATCCGGGACATGATATTCGCCGCGCGGCTGTTACCGAAAAGGCCGTGAGGCGGCCCGCTCTCAGTGCGAGGCGCTGGCCACCTTGTCCTGGCGATCATAGATCGGCCAGGCGCCGCTCGCCACCGCGTCGAGGCTGCCGGTGTTCTGGCTGAGGCGATCCTGATAGATCCAGTAGCCCGCCATGATCCGCTCGACGAACAGCCGGGTCTCCCGCGACGGAATGCTTTCGACGAACAGCAAGGGATCGTCGTCCGCGTGGATGCTGCTTTTCCATTTCTGCACGCTGCCCGGCCCTGCGTTATAGGAGGCGGCCAGCATGAAGAGGTCGTTTTTCACAATATCCGATTGCAGCAGACTCAGGATGTATCTCTGGCCGATGCCGATCGAAGCTTGCGGGTCTTGCAGATTCGTTTTCGCATTGCCGGTCATCAGCTTGGCCGTATCGGGCATGAGCTGCATCAAGCCGACCGCGCCGGCTTGGCTGGCGGCGTTCGGATTGAATCCGGATTCCTGCCGCATGATCGCGAAGAGCAAGGCGCGATCGACGGTATAACCGGCTTTCGGTGCCCAGGCCGGCAGCGGATACATGGCGGCGTCGATGAATTCATCGCCCTTGAGAATGCTCTTCGAGCCCACCTTCAAGGCCAGCGAAGGCAGTCCGGCGGCTTGCGAGACCGCGAGCAAGGCCTGATCGAGAGGACCGGCCGGCTCGTTCGCCAGGAGCAACAGTTCTTTCTCGGCGGCGCCGATCTGCCCGACCTGGATCAGGCTGAGCGCCCGCTTGCCGCTGCCGGAGCGGAGCAGCATGGCGCCTTCATCATCGGTGAGCTTGCTGACGTTCCAGTCGTAATCGGGGTCGATGCCGAGCGCCCGCTGCGCCAACTGTCCATAGAAGGTGCGGGGAAACTTGCTGGCTTCCCGCAGCCACTTGCTGACCAGTTCCGGACGCTGGTCGCGGAGGAAGGCGCGGGCGGCCCAGAAAGCGGCGGCAGAACGATCCCAGTCCGAATTGCTCTTCGCCTGCGCCGAGCGCGTGAAGGCGGTGGCGGCTTCGTCGAAGCGCTTGCTCCGCCAATTGGCGAGCCCGGACAGGAAATAGGCGCTGTCCTCGGTCGAGGCTTCGTCCGGCGTTCCGGTGCGGGTGATCGTGCCCTGCGGCTTCTTCAGCGCTGCGGCGGAGGCACCCTTGCGGCGGGCAAGGCTGTAGATCTGGTCGGCATCGGGCAAAGCGGAATAAAGCTTCAGCCAGTCCGCGAGCTCCTTGGGCGAGCTGCGATAGCTGGGCGAGAGATAACGCGCGGCGAGCACATGGCCGAGCAGGGAAGAATCGCTCAGATCGGCGATGAGTTCGTCGGAGCCGCGGAAGTCTCCCGCAGCTTGAAGCTTGAATATTTGCCGGTAACGGTCGGCATCGATCTCCTCGAGCGGTTGCGGCAAAGCGTCATTGCCAAGCTCGAAGTCGGTGCCCGGCAAAGCCGCGGTGGCTTCTTGGGCGAAGGCCGGCCGATCCAGTGCGGGCACACCCGCAGAGAACAGCACTGCCATGATCGCGGCGGAGACCAATTTCTGGCGCCAGCCGCGCTGAGTTCGATCTAGATTCAAGGTATCTCCCCCTTGAATGCCACCCCGGCCCATCCGGAACGTGGCTTATTCTTAAGATTTCGTTTCTGAACGGACTCCCCATTAGTCGATGAAATCCGGCATGTCCAGAAAATTTGCCGTGTCCGATCAACAGATATGGTGTCCCGTTGCATACGACCTACTAAATATTGATTTTAACGCAACTTATTCAGCCGGTTTATCCACAGGATTTTCGTTAATTGCCGGCGTGGTATTAACCTTCTCGCCCCTTTTGGGTTCCCCGATTCTACGAGTCAGAGAGGTTGATTCGGTGGAGCGAGGGGGAACCGGGGCGGCCGAGCTAAAGGTCGGCGAGGCGGGCTCGCAGCTTCAGGAGATCGCGCCAGGCTTCACGTTTCAGCTCCGGCTGCCGCAGAAGATAGGCAGGGTGGAAGATCGGTATCGCGGGGATCGGGCGCTCCAGGCCGTCGGACCTGTATTCGAACCAGCGGCCGCGCAGCCGGGTGATGCCCTCGGTGGTGCCGAGCAGCATCTGGGCCGAAGAGCCGCCGACCAGGACCAGCAATTTAGGCCGGACCAGTTCGATATGCCGGATGACGAAGGGCTGCTGGGCCGCGAGTTCCGCCTCGGTCGGCTTGCGATTGCCCGGCGGACGCCAGAAACAGACATTGGTGATGTAGAAGGTGGTGCGGTCGAGGCCGGTCGCCGCCATCATCCGATCCAGCAACTGGCCGGAAACACCGACGAAGGGCAGGCCCTGACGGTCTTCATCGGCGCCGGGCGCCTCGCCGACCAGCATGACCTTCGCCTGCGGATTGCCGTCGGCAAAAACCAGGTTGGTGGCGGTCTTCCGCAGGGAGATGCCGTCGAAACGGGCGAGCGCGCCACGCAGCGCTTCGAGATCCGCCGCCTGCCGGGCCGAATCCCGGGCGTTCTCGATCGCGGCCTGATCCATCGGCCCCAATTTGTGGTTATCGAGCCGCGGGCCTGCCGGTTTGGCCGCGGGCGCCGGTTTGACCGCGGGCGGCGGAGCAGGCGCGCGCGCCGGAGCGCTGGCTGGGCGAATCGCGGGCGCCGGAGCCGCCTTGGGCGATGGCGTAAATGCGGGTTCAGTCGCGCCGAAGCGGCTTTGCGGCGTCGATTCTATAGCTTCGTCCGCGCCCCAATCGATATAGAGCTTGAGCAAAGCCAGGGAATCGGCTGCGGAAAATGGCACGAGTGCGGGTTGGTTGCCGGACATGGGGCGAGGCTAGCACCGCCGGCTTCGGCGCGACAATGCGCGAGACTTGGGTGCGAGACTTTGGCGCCGCCGAATTCTGCGCCGCTTGCCAATGAATGGTTCGGCGCTATAAGCACCGATCAAGAGAATTGCCCAATGGATTGCGGGGCCTAGGGAGGGGTTATGGATCGCGAAGTGATGGAATACGACGTGGTGATCGTCGGTGGCGGCCCGGCGGGCCTGAGCGCCGCGATCCGGCTGAAGCAGCTGGCGGCGCAGGCCGGCAGCGAGATCAGCGTGGTCGTGCTGGAGAAGGGTTCCGAGGTTGGCGCGCATATCCTCTCCGGCGCCGTCATGGATCCCCGTGCCTTGACCGAACTCATTCCGGATTGGAAAGAGCAAGGGGCGCCGCTCAACCAGCCGGTGACGGAAGACCGCTTCCTCTTCCTCACCAACGAACAAGCCTCGCTCCGGCTGCCCAATCTCTTCCTGCCGAAGACGCTGCAGAACCACGGCAACTATATCATCAGCCTGGGGAACGTATGCCGCTGGCTGGCGACCCAGGCGGAAGCGCTCGGCGTCGAGATCTTCCCGGGCTTTGCCGCAGCGGACATTCTCTTTGACGACGCCAAGCAGAAGGTCTTGGGCGTCATCACCGATGACAAGGGCCGCGCCAAGGATGGCAGCGAGAAGTCCGACTTCACGCCCGGCATGGCGCTGACCGGCAAATACACCTTGTTCGCGGAAGGCTGCCGCGGTCATCTCGGCAAAAGGCTGATCGCACAGTTCAAGCTGGATGAAGGCCGCGATCCGCAGAGCTACTCCATCGGCATCAAGGAGCTCTGGGATATCGATCCCGCCAAGCATGTGCCGGGGCTGGTCCAGCACACCGCGGGCTGGCCGGTTTCCAACGACGTCTATGGCGGCTCCTTCCTCTATCACGCCGAGAACAACCAGGTGGCGGTGGGCTTCGTGGTCGGGCTTGGCTACGGCAATCCCTATTTGAGCCCGTTCGAGGAATTCCAGCGCTTCAAGCATCACCCGGCGGCGGCGCAGTTCCTGGAAGGCGGGCGGCGCGTCTCTTACGGCGCCCGCGCCATCGTCACCGGCGGCGTGCAAGCCTTGCCGAAGCTGGTCTTCCCGGGCGGCGCGCTGATCGGCGACGATGCCGGCTTCCTCAACGTCCCGAAGATCAAAGGCAGCCATGCCGCGATCAAGACCGGCATGATGGGGGCCGAAGCCGCGTTCGCGGCGCTCGCCGCCGGCCGCAGCCATGACGAGCTCGCCGCCTATCCGGAGGCTTACGAGAAATCCTGGCTCCACGAAGAGCTCTACAGCGCCCGCAACTTCAAGCCCTGGATGAACAAAGGCCTGATCGTCGGCACGCTGATGGCCGGCATGGACCAGAAGCTGTTCGGCGGCAAGGCGCCCTGGACGCTGCACGCGCATAAGAGCGACGCGGCGAAGACCAAGAAGGCGAGCGAATGCAAGCCGATCGCCTATCCGAAGCCGGACAACAAGCTCTCCTTCGACCGGCTCTCCTCGGTGTTCCTCTCCAACACCAACCATGAAGAGAACCAGCCCTGCCATCTGACGCTGAAGGACCCCAACGTCCCGATCGCGGTCAACCTGGCGCTCTATGCCGCGCCGGAGCAGCGCTATTGCCCGGCCGGCGTCTACGAGATCGTGCGCGCCGCCGATGGGTCCGATCCGAAGCTGCAGATCAACGCGCAGAACTGCGTTCACTGCAAAACCTGCGACATCAAGGACCCGACCCAGAACATCGTCTGGGTCAATCCCGAAGGCGGCGGCGG
>DASYDA010000462.1:0-2152 GCA_036499865.1 Dongiaceae bacterium
AGCAGAGTAGGGTAGCGGGGTAGGATCGGGCATCATGCCGAAGATGACGATTGACGGCATTGAGATCGAGGTCCCGGCAGGGATCACGGTGCTGCAGGCTTGCGAGATGGCCGGCAAGGAGATTCCGCGGTTCTGTTACCATGAGCGGCTCTCCGTTGCCGGTAATTGCCGCATGTGCCTGGTCGAGCAGGAGAAGGCGCCGAAGCCGATCGCGAGCTGCGCCATGCCCGTCGCCGAGGGCATGGTGATCAAGACCGATACGCCGCTGGTCAAGAAGGCCCGCAATGGCGTGATGGAATTCCTGCTGATCAACCACCCGCTGGATTGCCCGATCTGCGACCAAGGCGGCGAGTGCGATCTCCAGGACCAGGCCATGGCTTATGGCCGCGGCTTCTCACGCTATGCGGATGACAAGCGTGCGGTGGTCGACAAGGATTTCGGGCCGCTGGTGAAGACGGTGATGACGCGCTGCATCCAATGCACGCGCTGCATCCGCTTCGCGACCGAGATCGCCGGCGTCGAAGTGCTGGGCGGGACGAGTCGCGGCGAGCATCTCGAGATCACCACCTATGTGGACAAGGCGATTGCCTCCGAGCTCTCCGGCAATTTGATCGATATCTGCCCGGTGGGTGCGCTGACATCGAAGCCCTATGCCTTTACCGCGCGTCCCTGGGAATTGAACAAGACCGATTCCATCGATGTCGCCGATGCCGTCGGCACCAACATCCGTCTCGATACCCGCGGCCGCGAGGTTCTGCGCGTGCTGCCGCGCCTCAACGAAGAAGTAAACGAAGAGTGGATGGCTGACAAAGGCCGCTTCTCGGTCGATGGCCTGATGCGGCAGCGTCTGGACCGGCCCTATGTGCGGGTCGATGGCAAGCTGCGCCCCGCCACTTGGCCGGAAGCCTTCGCCGCCATTTCGGCCAAGCTGAAGGGCTTGGACGGCAGCAAGATCGCGGCCCTGGCCGGCGATCTCTGCGACGCGGAATCGATGTTCGCGTTGAAGGATCTGGTGACTTCGCTCGGCTCCGGCAATCTCGATTGCCGGCAGGATGGGGCGGCGATAGATCCGAAAGTACGCGCTTCGTATCTCTTCAATTCGACCATTTCCGGTATCGACAAAGCCGATGCCATTCTGCTGGTCGGCACCAATCCGCGCTGGGAAGCGCCGGTCATCAATGCGCGCATCCGCAAACGTTACCTGAAAGGCGGCGTGAAGCTCGCCGCCATCGGGCCGAAGCTCGATCTGACCTACCCCGTGGAAATGCTGGGCGCCGGACCGGATACCCTGGCGCAAGTCGCAGCCGGCACCCATGCCTTCGCGGAAGTTCTGAAGAATGCGAAGGCGCCGATGCTGATCGTCGGGATGGGCGCGCTGGCGCGGCCCGACGGTGCGGCCATCCTCGCTTCGGCCCGCGCTGTGGCGGATGCCTGCAACCTTGTCCGCGAAGGCTGGAACGGCTTCAACGTGCTGCACACGGCGGCATCGCGTGTCGCCGGCCTGGAACTCGGTTTCGTGCCGCAGGGCGCAGGGGGCAAGGGGGGAGGCCGGGATATCGGCGGCATCCTCGAAGGCGCGCGCAAGGGCGAAATCGAATTCGTCTATCTGCTCGGCGTCGATGAGATCGACCCCAGCCATTTCGGCAAGGCTTTCGTGGTCTATCAGGGCCATCATGGTGACCGTGGCGCACACCGCGCCGACGTGGTGCTGCCGGGCGCCGCCTATACGGAAAAAGACGGCACCTATATGAACACCGAAGGCCGCGCGCAGTTGGGCAGCCTCGCGATCTTCCCGCCGGGAGAGGCCAAGGAAGATTGGGCGATCCTGCGTGCGCTGTCGGAAAGCCTCGGCAAGCCGCTCGGCTATGACGATCTCGGCCAGCTTCGCGCGAAGCTCTACCAGACGAACCGCCGCTTCCAGCGCTTGAACACGGTCGAGGCGGCGGAGTGGGTGGCTTTCGGCACGAAGGGCGAGGCCCAGCCGAAGCCGTTCGAATCGCCGATCGCGAATTATTACATGACCGATCCGATCAGCCGGGCCTCCGTCACCATGGCGGAATGCACCGAGGCCTTCAGCGGTCCCAAAGCGAAGACGGGCACCCATGGCTGATTTCTTCACATCGAATCTGGGCCTCTATTTCGGCACCTTCGT
>DASYDA010000463.1:0-8597 GCA_036499865.1 Dongiaceae bacterium
CGGCATCGATGCCGGCGCGATGACGGTCATGGCCAGCTTCTCCTCCTGGAACGGGGTGAAGATTCACGGCAATCGCAGCCTGCTGACCGACGTGCTCAAAGGCCGGCTCGGTTTCGAGGGCTTCGTGGTGGGCGACTGGAATGCCTATGGGCAGATCCCCGGCTGCAACCGCGCCCATTGTCCGATCACCTTCAATGCCGGGCTCGACATGGCCATGGCGCCGCATACCTGGAAGGCGATGTTCGACAACACCGTGAAGGATGTGGAAAGCGGCGCCATCCCGCAGTCGCGCATCGACGATGCCGTCCGCCGCATCCTCCGGGTGAAAGCCAAGCTCGGGCTGTTCGACCCCGCCCGTCCCTTCACTCAGAAGGATATGCTCGGCACCGCCGCGCATCGCGACATCGCCCGCCAGGCGGTCGCGGAATCTTTGGTGCTTCTGAAGAACAACAACGGCGTACTGCCGATCAGACCAAAGCAGAAGGTCCTCGTCACCGGCAGCCATGCCGACGATATCGGGCTGCAATCCGGCGGCTGGACCTTGTCCTGGCAGGGCAGCGGAAACAAGAACAGCGATTTCCCCAACGGCACGACGATCTGGACGGGATTGAAGGCCGCGATCGAAAAGGCCAGCGGCACGGCAACCTTCAGCCCTGATGGCAGCATCGTCGGGCCGAAACCCGATGTGGCGGTAGTCGTGTTCGGAGAGCAGCCTTATGCCGAAATCGCCGGCGACATCTCGACGTTGGAGTTCCAGCCCGGCGACAAGCGCGCGCTGGCCGAGCTCAGAAGCCTGAAAGCCGCCGGTATCCCAACCGTCTCGGTCTTCATCTCCGGCCGCCCGCTCTGGGTCAATCCGGAGCTCAATCAATCCGACGCCTTCGTCGCCGCTTTCCTGCCCGGATCGGAGGGCGAAGGCATCGCCGATGTGCTGGTGGCGAAGCCGGACGGCAAGCCCGATCACGATTTCCGCGGCAAGCTCAGCTTCAGTTGGCCGAGGACCGCGCGACAGTTCACGCTGAATGCCGGTGAGCCGGATTACGACCCGCTCTTCGCCTATGGCTATGGGCTCACCTATCGCAGCCATGCTGTGGTCGCGACCTTGGACGAGACCCCGGCGCCTGCCGAGCTGCAGAACATCTCCCAATACTATGTGCCGGGAAAAGTGATGGCGCCCTGGTCGCTGGCAGCCGATGGCGCAGTCTCCGGCCGAGACGTCGATAGTGCGGATCGGCAGGAAGCAGCGCGGCAATATGCTTTCACGGGGCCGGGCAGCATCAGCGTCTCCGGCCCCGATATCGATCTTTCGCCGAACGCTGCCAAGCTCAGCCTGCGCCTCGACTACCGGCTTGACGCCATTCCCGCCGGGAAAGTGATCGTGATGATGGGGCGGCAAGGCGGGATCGATGCCACCCGCCTGTTTGCCGCGGCGGATCCCGGTGCATGGACGAGTTTGAAGGTGCCGCTGACCTGCTTTCAGTCGGCGGGCGCCGACCTTCGCCATGTCTCGCTGCCCTTCGTCCTGGCGAGCAGTGGCGCGTTCACTCTCTCGATCGTCGGCATCCGCCTGGACGACGATCCCACCGGCGCGGCTTGCCCCGGCGAGACGGCGGCTCAATCGGCGAACCGTTCCGCCGACCGAGAAGCCTCAAGACCCTGAAAACCTCAAGACCCTGAAAACCTCAGGCCTGACCCTGCAGGACCAGCACGTCGGCCGGGGTGAAGCTCACGGTCACCGGGGCGCCACGCTCCGGCGGGATGGCATTCGGATTGTTGAAGGTGTCGAGCGAGATCGCATCGTTCTCGATCTTGACGCGAATGCGGACGACGGAGCCGAGGAAGCTGACCTCGTCGATGGTGCCGCCGATCCGGTTGCGCGCCGCGCCATTCACCGCCGTTCCGTTGGCCGGATGCGCATGGCCGTTTTCCAGCACCGCGGCTTCCGGCCGCAAGGCGATGGAGCAATCCTCGCCGGACTTCACATTGGAAACGCCGCGCCGCGCCACGATCTCATGCTTGCCGACCTGGATTCTCCCGGCCTCGGCATCGATCACCTTGCCCTTCAGGATGCTCAGCGTTCCGACAAAGGAAGCGACGAATCGCGTCGCCGGATTGTTATAGATTTCGAACGGCGCCCCGACTTGCTCCACCCGTCCCTCGTTCATTACCACCACGCGGTCGGACATCGAGAGGGCTTCTTCCTGGTCGTGGGTCACGAAGATGGTGGTGATGCCGAGCGCGCGCTGCAACGCGCGGATCTCTTCGCGCAACGAGACACGGATCTTGGCATCGAGCGCCGACAATGGCTCGTCGAGCAGCAAGACTTTCGGCTTGCTGGCGAGCGCCCGCGCCAGCGCCACGCGCTGCTGCTGGCCGCCCGAGCATTGATAGGGATAGCGGTCGGCAAGATGCGGCAATTTGATCATGTTCAGCATCTCATCGACCCGCGACTTGATTTCGCTGGCCGAGCGCTTCGCAACCTTGAGGCCGAAGGCGACGTTGTCGGCCACTGTCATGTTCGGGAACAGCGCATAGGCCTGGAACACCATGCCGACATTGCGCTGGTTGGGCCGAAGCGAAGTCACATCCTTGTTGTCGACACGGATCATGCCCGAACTCGGGCTTTCGAAACCCGCGACCATGCGGAGCACGGTGGTCTTGCCGCAACCCGAGGGTCCCAGCAACGAGACGAACTCGCCGCGTTCGATACCGAGATCGAAGCCTTTCACCACCACGTTCTGGGCGAATTGCTTACGGACGTCTTTGATTTCAAGAAATGCCATGTGTATTCCTCCCGCGCCGCTCAAGCGGTCCGCTTGGTGTGTCTCGCCCGACCGAACACATTGATCAGACCCATGCAAGCCCAGGTGATCGCGAAGGCGATGATCGCCAGCGCCGAGGGCTCATAGGCCCGGTTGGCGCCGACCAGCTGCAGATAGGGACCGAAGGCCGGCCGGTTGAGCAGGCTGGCCATGGTGAATTCGCCGATCACCGTCGCGAAAGTGAGGAAGGCGCCGGAAAGGATCGCCACCCGCACATTCGGGAAGATCACCTTGATGAGGATGGTCGGCATGCCGGCACCGAGGATCTCGCCCGCTTCCGTCAACGTTCGCACGTCGATCGCGCGCATGCCCGTCTCGACCGCCCGGTACATATAGGGCAATGCGAGGGTCACATAGGAGAAAGCGAGCAGCAGATCGGTGCCGCGCGCGTTTCCCGTGAGCGGGATCCAGGATGAGCTGTTGTAGAGCCGCAGATAGCCGAAAACGATGATGATGGCAGGCATGACCAGCGGCAGCAAGGTGATGAACTCGACCAGAGGGCGCAACTTCGGCAGGCGGAGCTGCACCCAATAGGCAGTCGGCACCACCAGCACGACGCCGAGCGCGATGGTGATCAGCGCCATCACCGTCGAATAGAGGAAGGTCGCCTGGAAATTAGGATCGCCGAGAACATTCCGGTAGGCGTCGAAGCTGTATGCCTCGCGCCGCGCCCGCAGCGAAAATTCGAAGGTACCGATCAGTGGCACGATGAAATAGAGCGAGCCGAGAATGAAGGCGATCCAGGCGCCGAGCTTTGACTGTTTCATCGCATCCACCTTTCCGCGCGGCTGCGGAGCCAGATAAAGGTACCGTTGGAAAGACCGGTGATCAGGATCATCCCCAGCGCCAGGGCATAGCCGAGATTCTGATTATGCAGCACATCGCCGCGAATCTGCGCATAGAGCAGGATGGGGACGATGTTGAGCGAGCTGCCGGTCAAGGCGTAAGCCGTCGCGATCGCGCCGAAGGAATTAGCGAACAGCAGCAGGCTGGCGCCCACCACGCTGGGGGCCAGGATCGGCAGCGCGACCATGGTCCAATACTGCCTGGTGCTGGCGCCGAGGATTTCCGACGCCTCGCGCCATTCGCGTTTCAACCCATCGAGGGCTGGCGTCAGGATGAGGATCATCAGCGGGATCTGAAAGTAGAGATACGTGATCGTCAGGCCCCAGAAGCTCAGCAGATTGAAGCCGGTCGAGTAGATGTTGAAGTCGAAGAACTTCATCAGAATAACGGTCACGAGGCCGGTGCGCCCGAGCGTCGCCAGGAAAGAGAAGGCCAGCGGCAGGCCGGCGAAATTGGAGGCGACACCCGAAAACGTCATCAGGGTCGGTCGCAGCCAGGCCGGCAACCCGCCCAGCACCACCGCATAGGCCATGAAGAAGCCGATCAAAGCACCGAGCAACGCCGAGGCAATGCTCACTTTGATGCTGACCCAATAGGCGCTCATGATGCTCGGTGTGAAGAGGTCCACCAGGTTCTGCAGCGTGAAATTGCCGTCATTGTCCTGGAAGGCGCCCACCACCAGATAGAGCGTCGGTACGATCAGGAACATCAGCGCGAAGACGAAGAATGGCGTCACACCTATCCAGGCCCAGGTCTTTTGGCCGATGGCGAGATTTCTTACAGGCCGCGTCCACGGATCCGGAACCGGTCCCGGTTCGGCCGGCAGAGGCGGCGTCGTATCAATGGTCGCGGTCATTGGATACCGTCGCTAAATCGCGTTTCATATGAAATGCGGGAGCCGGACTGAAATCCATTCCGGCTCCCGCTTTCTCGATCAATCGTCCCAGTGAGACGTGCTTATTGCACGTTGGCGCCGACCACCGAATCCCACTGCTTGGTGATCACGCCGTTCGCCTTGTCCTGATCGTCCAGCGACGGGAACACCGCCTTCTTGTAGGCATCCGCCGGCGGCAGCTTCGCCATCATGTCCTGCGGAATCTTGCCCTTGTCGGCGAGATCGTTGAAGCGGATCGGATGGCAATAGCCCTTCAGCCAGCCGAGCTGACCTTCGTCGGAATAGAGGTATTCCATCCAGAGCTTCGCCGCGTTGGGATGCGGGGCATAGGCGCTGATAGCCTGAACATAGACGCCGGCGACGACACCGGAAGCGGGCACCACCACGTCGATCTTCGGATTGCCCTTCAAGGTGTCGCGATCGGCAAGAGCGTTATAATCCCAACGGATGACGAGGGGCGTGGAACCCTGGGCTACCGAGGCCGCTTTGCCGATCACCGGCACGAAATTGCCGGCTTTGTTGAGGTCGCCGAAGAACTTCAGGCCGGCGTCGCCGGCCTTCTCCGGATCGGTCGCACCGGAGGACAGACCGGCGGCATAGACAGCCTGGATCGCCTGGTTGGAGGTACGCGGATCGCCCGCCAAGGCGACCGCGTTCTTGAAGTCGGCGCCCTGCAGATCCGCCCAATCCTTCGGCGAATTCTTCAGGATGTCGGAGTTCACTTCGAAGGAAAGCACGCCGTAATAATCGCCATACCAGGAACCATCGGCATCCTTGGCGCTGTCCGGAATCGAATCCCAGGTAGAAACCTTGTAGGGCATCAACAAGCCTTCCGCTTTGGCTTTCGGGCCAAAGGAGAGGCCGACATCGATCACGTCCGGGGCCTGCGGGCCGGTATTGCCTTTGTTCGCCTTGATCGCCTCGACTTCGTCGCCCGAACCCGCATCCGGGTTGAGTTCGTTGACGGTCAGACCGTATTTCGTCTTGAAGCCGGCGATGACGTCGCCATAAGCGCACCAGTCATGCGGCAGCGCGATAACGGTGAGCTGGCCTTCTTTCTTCGCGGCCGCAGCCAGATCTTCCATGGCATCGGCCTTGGCGCCGGCGGCGCCGGCCACGAAAGCGATCGAGACCGCGACGGCGGCGGAAGTCGCCATCAACGCCCGACGTGCCTTCCCTGCGTAATGTTGTTTCATATTGGTCACCCTCTGATCTCCTTGATTGGGATCTCGTTGTTGCAACGAGTCCATTATGCGTGGCGGCCGGGACCTTAGCCACCAGTTGTTGCATACATATTACAAAGGAGTTACAGGCCGTAGCCGCTTTTGATCTTTTGCACCGCAACACGAAATTAACCTTGTTTTGCAGTCGCGGAGGACCGCGCGGCTAACGGACGTCCACACCCACGGTGCTGGCCCATTGACTGGAGATCGTTTCTTTCCACGCATCTCGATCGGCCGGCGTCAGGAATACCGTTTTCTTATAAAGTTCGGCCGGTGGGAGCTGTGCGGACAATCCAGATGGAATTTTGCTCTCCTCAACCAGCTCATTGAATCGGATCGGATGGCAGAAACCTCTTAGGAAACCGAGCTGTCCCTCGTCGGAATAGAGATATTCCATCCAGAGTTTCGCCGCATTCGGATGCGGTGCATAGGCGCTGATCGCCTGCTCGTAAAAGGCAGCTACCGTCCGAGAAACCGGCACGATGACTTTGATTTCCGTATCCCCCTGCACCGTCTCGCGGTCTTGAAGGGCGTTGTAGTCCCAGCGGAGCAGGATGGGTGTAGCGCCACTGGCTACCGACCGCGCTCTCCCGGCCACCGGCACGAAGTTGCCCTTATTCTTAAGCTCCGCGAAGAACTTCAGCCCTGCTTCGCCGGCCGCGACAGCATCCGCATTACCTCTTGAAAGACCGGCGGCCGACACTGCCGCAAGACCCTCGTAGGAGGTACGAGGATCGCCGGCCAGCGCCACCTCTTTCCGAAAATCGGGTTTCAGCAGATCGGGCCAATCCTTTGGTGGCGTTTGGACGAGGTCGGCATTCACCTCGAAGGAAATCACGCCGAAATAGTCGGCATACCAATAGCCTTCGGCGTCCTTGGCATTACCCGGAATGGATGCCCAATTCGATACCTTGTAAGGCTGAAGGAGCCCTTCCTTCTTCGCAGCGGGACCGAAAGATACTGCGATATCGACCACATCTGGTGCTTGGGGGCCTGTATCGCCCCGCGTTGTTCTGATCGCATCCAATTCTTCCGAAGAACTTGCATCTCGGTTCAGCTCATTGACGGTCAAGCCGTATTTCGCCTTGAACCCATCAACGATCGCGCCATAGCCGCACCAATCGTGGGGCAAGGCGATGACCGTCACCTCCCTTTCCTGTTTGGCGAGAGAGACCAGATCTCCAGTAGAGGACGGCGCCGGCGGCGTCTGACAGCCGGCTACCGCCACCATGACGCTCAGAACGACAAGCCTCTTTGACACAATAAGCTCCCCGGCGATCCGAACGACTACCCGCATTGGTGATATTCGCGCGGGCACAATACAACGACAATCTCGGGACGCGCTGCAACGAAAACGACATTGGTCAGTAAGACAAAGCCCTTTATGGTTCGACCGATATTGGTCAAAGCGCATGGATTCCATGTCCCAATCATCGAAGCATCCTCGCAAAGTCCTCTTTATCTCCGCCGATCAGTGGCGGGCGGAGTGCCTCTCCGCGGTCGGTCATCCGGTGGTGAAGACCCCGCATCTCGACGCCCTGGCGGCGGACAGCACCCTGTTCAAGCGGCATTACACGGTCTGCGCGCCCTGCGGTCCGGCGCGGACCAGCCTCCATACCGGCCTCTATCTGATGAACCATCGGTCGGGGCGGAACGGCACGCCCTTGGATGCCCGGCACACCAACCTCGCCAAGGAAGCGCGCAAGGCCGGCTACGACCCGACGCTTTACGGCTACACGGACACCAGCATCGATCCCCGCGGCCGCCATCCGAACGATCCCGCCCTCAAGACCTATGAAGGCCTGTTGCCGGGCTACTTCCCCGGCTTGCTCTACAACGACTATATCGCGGCCTGGATGGCCGATCTCCACCGCAAGGGCTATCGCTTCGAGGGCCGTGAGGATGTCTTCCGGCCGCGCGACGACGTCGAGAAGCCCAGGGACCGCGGCCATCGCTACCTCCCCACCTTGTTTCGGGCCGAGGACAGCGACACCAATTTCATGGCGACGCAGGTGATCGATTGGCTGGACGCGCGACGCGCACGGGACTGGTTCCTGCATTGCGTATTCTTGCGTCCACATCCGCCGGTGATCACGCCGGAGCCCTATAATGCGCTCTATGATCCAGCGAAGGTGCCTTTCCCGAAACGCCGCGCCACGCCGGAAGAGGAATCCGAGCAGCATCCTCTCCTGAAGCAATGGATCGACAACTTCCGCCGGCCGGGTGGCTATGACGAGCACAATCCCAACAACCTGGTGACCATGCCGGATCTGGAGTTGCGCCAGATGCGCGCCTGCTATTACGGCATGATCAACGAGGTCGATGATGCGGTGGGACGGCTGATCGCCCATCTCAAGGAGACCGGCGAATACGATTCGACCCTCATCGTCTTCACCTGCGATCACGGCGAGATGGGCGGCGACCACTACACCTGGGGGAAGGAGCTCTATTTCGACCCGAGCTTCCATATCCCGCTGATCATCCGCGATCCGCGCCGTGAGGCCGATGCCGGGCGTGGGCGGCAAGTGGATGAATTCACGGAATCCGTGGACATCATGCCGACCATCCTCGACTGGCTCGGCCTGGAAGCGCCGGTCGAATGCGACGGCAGTTCATTGCTGCCTTTCATCGAAGGCGAGACGCCGGAAACCTGGCGCCGGGAAGCCCATGTGGAGCTCGATTTCCGCACCACGCCCAATTTGGGCGGCTTCGATGCGGAAACGGCCCTCGGCCTGGCGCCGGACGAATGCCAACTCGCCATCCTGCGCGGCCGGAAATGGAAATACGTCCATTTCACCGCCTTGCCGCCGC
>DASYDA010000464.1:0-2577 GCA_036499865.1 Dongiaceae bacterium
TGCCGGGAGCAGGATATCGGCACCGACCAGATCAACCAGGCGATCCAGCAATTGGACAAGGTGACCCAGCAGAACGCCAGCGCCTCGGAACAGATGTCGGCGACCTCGGAGGAACTGGCGGCGCAGGCCGAGCAACTGCAGGCGAGCATCTCCTACTTCCGCACCAGCGATCAGCATCGCGGCGCTCCCGCAGCCGTGCGCACTGCGGCGCGTCCGGGGGCGAAAGCGCCGGCAAAGCCGGCGGCCGCGAAGGCGAATGGCCATTTCAAGGGCCATATGAACGGCCATGACACGGCGGTCGCCGCGGCACCCATTCGTGCCCGCGCCGGTGCGCGCGGCGGCTTCGCCCTCGATCTCGTGGCCGGAAGCCCGGATGGTCGAGACGCCGAATTCGAAAGAGTCTAGCCATGAACGCTGCGGCCTCTTCCAGCCACGATACGCAATTCGTCACGCTTGGGATCGACCGCGAGGTTTTCGCGGTTCCGGTCGATGCGGTGTTGGAGATCCTCGATATCCGGCCGCTGTTCCGGATTCCCGAGGCGCCGAATTATCTTGCGGGCCTGATCGATGTCCGGGGTCGCGGCGTTCCGGTCATCGATCTTCGCCTGAAACTCGGTTTGCCCGCCGTTCCGACCATGGAAAGCACCCGCATCCTGGTGCTGGAGTTCACCGCCGGAGAACAATCGCTGGTGCTGGGGCTGATCGCCGACCGCGTGATCGAGGTCATCACGCTCGACCGCCGGGAACTTCAGCCGGCGCCTGAAATCGGCCTGCAATGGAGATCGGATTATATTGCCGGCGTCGGCCGTCGTAACGACAACTTCGTCATCATCTTCGAACTTGCAAGACTGTTTTCCTCGGCCGATGCGGCTCTCATCAGCGCCACGGCGGGTCGTAGTGGAAACCCCAGCGTCGGGCAGAATGCCGCCTGACCGGATAGAGGAGAATTCCCATGCGCGCGACGATCAAACTGAAACTCGGTGTGACCTTTGTGGTGGTGATCTTGCTGTCGGCGGCATCCGCCGTGATTGCAATCACCGGCCTCGGCTCGCTCCGGGATTCCGTGGACGATCTGGTGGACGGCGCGGCGCAGGAAGTCTCCCTCTCTGAACAATTGGCGATCAACCTTCAGACGCTCTCCGGCGCCGAGAAGAACATGATCATGGCCGACAATCCGAGCCAGGTTCAGGAATATGACGGCCAGATCCAGAAGCTGCGGCAGGACGCCACCGAGTTGCGGGGTAAGCTGGCTGATATCGCGCATGACGAAGCCAAACAGAAGCTGGCCGCGTTCGAGGCGACCTGGGAGCAGTGGCTCCCGGTGCAGGACAAGGTCCGGCAGTTGATGACCAATATGGATGGCCGCGATCAGGCGGAGACCCTCTCGGAGAACGAAGGCCGCAACCTGATGCGGCAGGCTGAAACGCAGTTGCAGGAGATCGTGGCCCTGAGCCAGAGTTTCATGCAGCAATCGAAGAAGGACGCGGAAGACGATTATAGCGGCGACCGGGCGCTGCTGATCGGCGCGGTGGCGGTTTCGCTGCTGATCGCAACCTTCGCCGGCATCTGGATTTCCGTGCTCATCAGCAAGGGCCTGTTCAAGGCGGGCTCGCTCGCCCAGGCCGTGGCCGATGGCGATCTGACCAGGACCATCGACCGGACATCCAATGACGAAATCGGGGATCTGATCGGCCACATCAACCGCATGGTCGAGCAGCTCCGCGGCGTTGTGTCTGAGGCCTTGGGCGCGTCGGACAATGTGTCTGCGGGCAGCCAGGAACTGTCATCGAGCGCCGAGGAGCTCTCCCAGGGTGCCACCGAGCAGGCCTCGGCGGCCGAGGAAGCCTCGTCCTCCATGGAAGAGATGGCCTCCAACATCAAGCAGAACGCGGAGAATGCGACCCAGACCGAGAAGATCGCCCGGCAATCCTCCAGCGACGCCCAGGCCAGCGGCGATGCCGTTGGCCGCGCCGTGGATGCCATGCAGACCATCGCCGAGAAGATCACCATCGTGCAGGAGATCGCCCGCCAGACCGACCTGCTGGCCCTGAACGCCGCGGTGGAAGCGGCCCGGGCCGGCGAGCACGGCAAGGGCTTCGCGGTGGTGGCCTCGGAAGTCCGCAAGCTGGCCGAGCGCAGCCAGGCGGCGGCGGCGGAGATCGGGACCGTCTCATCGCAAACCGTGAAGGTGGCCCGCGAGGCGGGTGAGATGCTGGGGCGTCTGGTGCCGGACATCAAGAAGACGGCGGAACTGGTTTCCGAGATCAGCGCGGCCTGCCGGGAGCAGGATATCGGCACCGACCAGATCAACCAGGCGATCCAGCAATTGGACAAGGTGACCCAGCAGAACGCCAGCGCCTCGGAGCAGATGTCGGCGACCTCGGAGGAACTGGCGGCGCAGGCCGAGCAGCTGCAGGCGAGCATCTCCTACTTCCGAACCAGCGATCAGCATCGCGGCGCTCCCGCAGCCGTGCGCACTGCGGCGCGTCCGGGGGCGAAAGCGCCGGCAAAGCCGGCGGCCGCGAAGGCGAATGGCCATTTCAAGGGCCATATGAACGGCCATGACACGGCGGTCGC
>DASYDA010000465.1:0-1622 GCA_036499865.1 Dongiaceae bacterium
ACCCGCGGATGGCCGAGGCCGCCACCGATCCCGTCGCAGGCGACGCGGCTGGAATCGACTTCAATGATTTCGGGCACTTCGACCGGCATGGCGCTCTCTTTGGGGTGGAAACGGCCGGATCATAGTCCTTAAGATCGGCCCTGCAAGAGGTCCCGCCGGCATGGTCAAGCTCAACAAAATCTACACAAAAACCGGCGATTCCGGGCAGACCGGCCTCAGCGATGGCAGCCGGATCGCCAAGACCGCCGCGCGGATCGAGGCCATTGGCGCGGTGGACGAGACCAACAGCGCCATCGGCATCGCTCGGCTGGACGCGGAAGGCGACATGGACGCCATGCTGGGCCGTATCCAGAACGATCTGTTCGATCTGGGCGCCGATCTCAGCCTGCCGGGCATGGAGATATCCGAAACCGCATTGCGCATCGTGCCGCCGCAAGTGGAACGGCTGGAACGGGAGATCGATGCGATGAACGCCGATCTGGAAGCGCTGCGATCCTTTGTCCTGCCCGGTGGAACGGCGCTGGCGGCGCATCTGCATCTGGCTCGCGCCATCGCACGGGGGGCCGAACGCGCCATCGCAGCACTGGCCGCGGAAGCGCCACTCAACCCCGCCGCGCTCCACTATGCCAATCGCCTGTCGGATCATCTGTTCGTGATGGCCCGCGCCGCCAACAAAGACGGCATGGGCGACGTCCTCTGGATTCCAGGAAAGAACCGCTAGCCAGCATCAGTCCCGGGCGCGTCGATTTTGACCGTCCGAGCAGGAGCGTCGCGCGGAGCGTGCGGCAGCACGTGAGCACGCGCGACACACTCGGCGGTCAAAAGAACGCGCCCCTTATTCCGCGTGCTTGCGGCCGAAGATGAAAGCGATGAGAACTCCGAATACGCCGATCGGTCCCCAGGCGGGCATGGCCAGCGCGGAATAGATCGTCTGCGCCAGGAATGGCGCTTTGCGCTGCGCCCAATCCTTGAAAGCGGCCAGCGAAGACGCATCCAGAATGGTCCAGATCGTGTTCAACGAACGGACCGTGATTTCCCCGCCCTTTTCCAGCGAGGCAAGCGCATCGGCGCCCAGCAAAATCAACGCCGCCACGATCATCGCCAGCGCGATCAGGCGCATCAGGATGGTCAAGGGCGCAGGCCTTTCCGGAGGGTTCGGGGGAATTTAACGCGTCCCGTGCGGGCCACGCAAAGAAAAACGCCCGCAAAGCGTCAAGCTTCGCGGGCGTTGTTTCAAAAGGCCGAAATTACGCTTGCGGCGCTTCGGCGGCCGGCTTCTTGGACAGGTCTTCGCCCGTTTCCTGATCGACCTGCTTCATGGACAGACGAACCTTGCCGCGATCGTCGAAGCCCAGAAGCTTGACCTTCACGGCCTGGCCTTCCTTGACCACGTCCGACGGCTTGGCGACGCGGCCGGCGGCCAGTTCGCTGACATGAACCAGACCATCCTTGGGACCGAAGAAGTTCACGAAGGCGCCGAAATCCATCACTTTGACGATCTTGCCGTCATAGATTTCGCCCACTTCCGGTTCGGCGGTGAGCGAACGGATCCACTTCAGCGCCGCCTAGATCGACTCGCCATCGGCGGAGGCGATCTTCACGGTGCCGTCGTCTTCGATGTT
>DASYDA010000466.1:0-11273 GCA_036499865.1 Dongiaceae bacterium
GCCATGTCCGGGGCGATCATGCCCGAACCCTTGGCGATGCCGTTGATGGTGACGGTCGTGTCGCCGATCTTGGCCTCCCGCGACGCCACCTTCGAGAAGGTGTCGGTGGTCATGATCGCCGCCGCGGCTTCCGTCCAGGCATCGGCCTTGAGATCGGCGGCGAGGGCGGCGAGGTTGCCTGTGATGCGCTCCGCCGGCAGCGGCTCGCCGATCACTCCGGTCGAAGCGAGAAACACTTCGCCCGGACGGCAGCCCAAGGTCTTCACGACACCGGCGACACAGGCATCGGTGGCCTGCTTCCCGAGTTTCCCGGTGAAGGCATTGGCGTTGCCGGCATTGACCAGGATCGCCCGCGCCTTCCCGCCTTTGAGATGCTTCCGGCAAAGATCGACCGGCGCCGAGGATGCCAGCGAACGGGTCAGCACGCCGGCGATGGTCGAACCGGGCGCCAGCTCCATGAGCAGCACGTCTTTGCGGCCCCGATATCTGACGCCGCATTCCCGCGTCGCGAGGCGGACACCCGCGAGCGGCGGCAATGCCGAAACATGGGTCGGCGCCAAGGGCGCGATCTTGGTAGCCATGGCGATCTTCCCCGCTTCGCCGGCGCCGCCGGCGGATACCCGTCTTGTTACCCGTTGCCTACCTGACCGTTTACTGGCCGCTGCCTTCGGGCAGCTTATATTCCGGCTTCGAGTAGCTCACTTTTCCGCTCGCGATCAGATCCTGCACCAGCTTGTGCGCGGCTTCCTGACCGAGCACCTGGCGGATCTCATCCCTGCGCTCGGCGAGGGTCGGCGGAATCTGCATCCGCGAATCCTCGATCTTGATCACGTGATAGCCGAACTGGGTCTTCACCGGCGTCTTGCTGACATCGCCCTTCTGCATCTGGAAGGCGGCGTCGGAGAACTCCTTCACCATGGTATCGCGGCTGAACCAGCCAAGTTCGCCACCTTCCTTGCCGCTGGCGGTATCGATGGATTTCGCCTTGGCGAGGGCCGCGAAATCGGCGCCGCCCTTGAGCTGGTCGATGATCGCCTTCGCCTCTTCCTCGGTTTTCACCAGGATGTGGGCGGCTTTGATCTCGGGCTGCGGCGGATGCGCCTTCAGATCGGCGTCATACACGGTCTTTATGGCATCGTCGGTGACCGACTTCTCGATATAGCGCTGGAAATAGACGTTGCCGATTTCGACCTTCTGGAATTCCGCAACAGCTTTCTTCACCTGGTCGTCATTGGCGAGGCCGTCGGCCTGGCCCTTGGCGCGCACCAGTTCGAGGCCGATCAGGCGGTTGAGGAGCTGCGGCAGGATCAAATCGATCTGGGATTGATATTGCGGCGGCAGCTCGGCGGCGGAATTGACCACGTCCTGGCGGGTGATTGTCTGGCCGTTGACGGTCGCGAGCACTTCCTTGGGATCGACCGGCGCCTGCGGTGCGGCGGGTGCCGCTCCCTGGGTACCGTTGCCCTGGGCGCTATCGGCGGCGGGGGCCGCGTTGTCCGTGGCGGGCGCGGCATTGTCGGTGGCTGGGGCTGCCGAATTGGTGGCATCGGCCGCGGGTTGGTCCGCTGCCGGCTGATTGGTCGTATCCTGGGCGGAAGCGGTGCCGAAACCGATCGCGAGGCCGGTTACCGAAAGGAAGGCGATGGCGCCTGCGGTCAAAGCGGCGCGAAACGAAACAATGGCCATAATCCGGGGTCTTTCCTGGTTCCGGGGTTCGCTGGATCAGTCGAAATGGACCGTCCCTGAGCCCATCGGCGTCCGAAATCGGCCGTGGGCGGGCGGCATCATGCCCAAGCGCCCCCTGGGTTACAAGCGGAAAGCCGGCCGGGACACGCGCAAAATCATGAGATTTCCGTGACTTCGCTCGACGTTGACAGGGCCAGACCGGCAACTTATCTCTTGCCCAGCTAAACGGCGGAAATTTCGAAGGTTTCTGAATATGTTCGCGGCGCTGGCAAAGCGGGTCTTCGGGTCCGCCAACGACCGTTTCATCAAGGCATTGCACACGACGGTCGAGGCGATCAACGCGCTCGAGCCCGAAGTGGTTGCACTCGACGATGCTTCGCTTCAGGCCCGTACCGGTTGGCTGAAGGAGCGCCTGGGCAATGGCGAGAGCCTGGACGACATTCTGCCCGACGCCTTCGCCACCGTGCGCGAGGCGGCGAAGCGCACCCTCGGCCAGCGGCACTTCGACGTCCAGATGATGGGCGGTGTCGTGCTGCATCAGGGCAAGATCGCCGAAATGAAGACCGGCGAAGGCAAGACCCTGGTCGCGACCCTTGCCGTCTATTTGAATGCCCTCGAAGGCAAAGGCGTGCATGTGGTGACGGTGAACGATTACCTCGCCCGCCGCGATTCCGAATGGATGGGGCAGATCTACCGGTTCCTCGGCTTGAACGTCGGCGTCATCGTCCATGGCATGAACGATGCCGAACGCCGCCAGGCCTATGCCGCCGACATCACTTACGGCACCAATCACGAATTCGGCTTCGACTATCTGCGCGACAACATGAAGTTCCGCCTGGAGGACATGACCCAGCGGCCTTTCTGCTACGGGATCGTGGACGAAGTCGATTCGATCCTGATCGACGAGGCGCGGACGCCGCTGATCATCTCCGGCCCGACCGAGGACAATTCCGATCTTTACTACAAGGTCGATAAGCTGATTCCGCATCTCAAGGAAGGCGATTACGAGAAGGACGAGAAGTCCCGCCACGTAGCCCTGACCGAGGACGGCACCGAGCATATCGAGCAATTGCTGAAGGGCGTCGGCCTCCTGAAGCAGGGCACGCTCTACGACATCGCCAATATCGCCCTGGTACACCACTCGAATCAGGCGTTGCGCGCCCATATCCTGTTTTCCAAGGATGTCGACTACATCGTCAAGGACGACAAGGTCGTCATCATCGACGAATTCACCGGCCGCATGATGGAAGGCCGTCGCTATTCGGAAGGCCTGCACCAGGCCCTGGAAGCCAAGGAAGGCGTCTCGATCCAGAACGAGAACCAGACCCTGGCCTCGATCACCTATCAGAACTATTTCCGGCTGTTCCCGAAATTGGCCGGCATGACCGGCACGGCCATGACCGAGGCGCCGGAATTCTCCGAGATCTACGGCCTCGACGTCATCGAGATGCCGACCAACCTGCCGACCAAGCGCCAGGACCATGACGACGAGGTCTATCGGACCGCGCGGGAGAAATACAATGCGATCATCGAGGAGATCAGGAAGGCGCGCGACCGCAAGCAGCCGGTTCTGGTCGGCACCGCCTCGATCGAGAAATCCGAACTGCTCTCCGATCTCCTGAAGCAGGCGAAGATTCCCCACCAGGTGTTGAACGCCCGCTATCACGAACAGGAAGCCTATATCATCGCCGAGGCAGGCGGGCCCGGCGCCATCACCATCGCCACCAACATGGCGGGCCGCGGTACGGACATCCAACTCGGCGGCAATCTGCAGATGCGGATCGAGCGTGAGCTGGGCGCCGTCACCGATGACGCCGAGCGCGAGAAGCGCATCGCTGCGATCAAGGTCGAGATCGCCGCCAAGCGCGAAGAGGTGATGCAATCGGGCGAAGTGTTCGTGATCGAACCCGCGACCGAGAAGAAGCCCGACAAGACCGTCACCTTTCCCGGCGGCCTCTTCATCATCGGCACCGAGCGCCATGAAAGCCGGCGCATCGACAACCAGCTCCGCGGCCGCGCCGGCCGCCAGGGCGATCCCGGCCGCTCCAAATTCTACCTCTCCCTCGAAGACGACCTGATGCGCATCTTCGCGCCGGCCCGCATGGACGGCATGCTCCAGAAGCTCGGCCTCAAGGAAGGCGAGGCGATCGTCCATCCCTGGGTCAACAAGGCGCTGGAGAAGGCACAGCAGAAGGTCGAGGCGCGCAACTTCGACATCCGCAAGAACCTGCTGAAGTTCGACGACGTGATGAACGATCAGCGCAAGGTGATCTACGAGCAGCGCCGCGAGATGATGGCCGCCAGCGACCTCAAGGAAGAGGTGGCGCAGATGCGCCGCGAGGTGGCGGACAACCTCGTCACCCGCTACATCCCCCAGAAGGCCTTCGCCGAGCAGTGGGAGACCGCCGGTCTTCATGAAGAGCTGCTGCGTATTTTCGGCGTCGATGTTCCGGTCGTCGAATGGGCGAAGGAAGAGGGCATCGCCGAAGAGGCGATCCGCGAGCGGGTGACCGACGCGATCGACCGCAAGATGGCTGAGAAAGCCGCCAATATCGGCCCCGAGATGATGCGGGTCGCGGAGAAATCGCTGCTGCTGCAGCTCCTGGACCAGAACTGGAAGGAGCACCTTCTGGCGATGGACCATCTGCGCCACGGCATCGGCTTGCGCGCCTATGGTCAGCGCGATCCCCTGAACGAGTACAAGCGGGAAGCCTTCGAGATGTTCGAAGGGATGCTCGGCTATCTGCGCGAGCAGATCACCACGGTGCTCGCGCATATCGAGATCCGTCCGCCCGAACCCGAGCAGCCCGCCGTGGCCTCAGCCGAGCAACCGGGCACCGCGCGGCAGGTCATCAACCAGCAGCCCGCGGCCCAAAGCAGCACGCAGAACGCGGCGCAGAATGCCGCCAAGCCGCGCGCCGATCTTCCGCCCGGCGTCGATGCCAACAATCCCGCCACTTGGTCCAGGCTCGGCCGCAACGCCGAATGCCCCTGCGGCTCCGGCAAGAAATACAAGCACTGCCACGGCAAGCTGGTGGCTTAGAGCAATCATGCTCTAGCCGGCGAGCGAATCCCGAAGCGCCGAGATTGCGGCGTGGACGGCATCGTCGCGGATCCGCGGCAGCAAAGCGGAAAGTTCCGCGATCGCGTCCGAATCGCCCCCGGCTTCCGTCGCCGTCGGTTCCGCGCCCAAACGCCATAGCGCATAGTCGAGCAGCGCCACACGTTCCGGGGGCAATGCCGGGCGGAGCCCGGCGAACCTGGCCGCGATCTCTTCCCCGGTCGCGAAACCGGCATAGCCCGCTTCGGCCTCGCCCGCATAGCAGACCGCGGAGCTCGGGTTCGGCGGCGCATCGTTGAAGGCCTCGCTCTCGGTCACGATCGCCGCCATGCGGATGTCGTGCGGCTGCGGGTGAATGGTGGGGATCCGGAACATCGAATAGCCAATGCCGATCGCCTGGGAAGCCTCCGCCGTTTTTCCGGCGCCGAATTTCTCCAGCGTGCGGTCGAAGAATCCGCCGCCATAGCCGAGGCGATAGCCCTCGCCGTCGAAGCCCACGATGGGTGCGATCAGAGTGCGGGGCTCGACCTCTTCCGTGGTGGCCGGGACCGGGATGTCCCAGAAACCGCGTTCCATGGCACAGCCCCTGTGCCAAGGGCGGAAGCGCAAAGGTTCGCCGAGCTTGATCGCGACGGGAAGGCAGACCGCCACCCCCTCGGCGTCGAGCGCCCGCATCAGCGGCCGGAGATCGGGCTCGGCCTTGATCGGCCAATAGAGCGAAACCGGACCGGGCCGCCCCGCCAAAACCGGCTTCAGCCGCGCGGCAAGACGCTGCGAAAGATCCTGCCGCACGGCGGTGCTGAGCGCGGCCCGTGCCGCCAGCATCTTCGTGCGGGTGGCGCGGCGCCAGACCTTGATCTCGGGCCATTCCATCGCCGGATTGTTCATCGGATTTTCGCCGCGTCGCCGCGGATGGTCGCGATCGCCTCGGCCATCATCCTCTCCACGATCTCCGCCGCGGGACGGATCGCCGTCACCCGCGCCGCGCCGTCGCCGGCATAGAGCGCCATCGCTTCGAGATCGCCGGTCGTGTTCTTCAAGGGCGAGGCGGTGCTGTAGCGCAAGACCGGCGCTTCGCCTTCCTTCGCGATCGCCTCGCGCGGCAACTCGTCCGGGTGATAGCCCCAGAGCTTGTCGGCGGCGGCTTCGATGACGCTGTTCCTGAGCACGCGCACCGGAGAATTCGGCGGCCAGTTGATGGCGTAGAGATCGGTATGCACGGTATCGCCGGGCTGCGCGTCGATGACCCGCTGCTTATGATAGTCATGGGCGAAGGATTCCGGGCTGGCCAGGAAGACCGTGCCGCAATGCACCCCGTCGGCCCCCAGCGCCAAGGCCGCCGCCAGGCCCTTGCCATCGACGATGCCGCCGGAAGCGGCGACCGGTATCTTCACCGCATCCGCGACCTCCGGCACCAGAACCGAGATGCTGCGATGGCCGCGCACATGGCCGCCGGCCTCGACGCCTTGGACGATGATGACATCGGCGCCGGCGGCTTCCGCGAGCTTCGCGTCTTCCGTCGAGCCCACCTGGTAGAGCACCAGGCATCCTGCCTTCTTCGCGCGCTCGATCGCCTTGGCATCGACATTCCAGAAGAAGCACATGGCGGAGACGCCGGCATTGAAACAGGCGGCAAATTCGTCGTTCAGCAGTTTCGGATCGGTGGCGCCGGGAATGAGGTTGACGCCGAACGGCCTGTTGGTGCGCTGCCGCACCGCGGCGATCTCCTGCTCGATCAGTTGCGGCGATTCGCGCACCATGCCGAGCAGGCCGAAGCCGCCCGCCGAGGAGACCGCGGCCGCCAGTTCCGATCGCGCCGGCCCGCCCATGCCCGCCGAGATGATCGGATAGCGGCAACCCAGCCGCTCGGTCAGCGGCGTGGCGATGGTTTCGTTTTTCATGGTGCCTGCACCGATAAACATTTTTCAGGTTTCATAATCGGTCTATCGCATCACGACATGGCCGCGAACGCAACCTCTCCGCAAATCACCCGCGGCAATTTACAACCGCATTAACCGGAGTTTAAGGGGCATGGCGCAATAGTGAGCGCTCAGGGACGGCATTAGATATCTAATCCCAGACGGTGCGAGCCGAATGCTTGAGTCCCGATATCAAAGGGACGGGAATTCGATGGCATTCTGGCAAAACTTGAAAATCGGCACGCGCATCACGGTCGGCTTCGTGCTGGTCATCCTGGCTCTGGGTGTCGGAATCTGGGTCACCATCTCAGGACTTAATTCCAGCAAATCGGCATTCGGCGACTATTCCACGGTCGCTCAGAACACCGCCGACGCGCTCCAACTCGATCGGACGCTGGTCGGGTTTCGGCGCACCCTCACCAACTATATCGCGAATGGCGATCAGGCTTCGCTTGGCCGCCTGCCGACACAGCGCAAGACAGTTGCTGACGCGATCGACGCCTTGCAGGCCTCGGTCAAAAACGACGAACGCCTGAAAATGCTGCAGGATGCCGAAGACGGCATCAACGCCGCCAATACGGATTTGGACCAGGCCATCAAGCTTCGGAGCGACCTGCAGAAACTGCGCGACGAAGGCATGACGCCCAACGATACCGCCATCGTGTCGGCGATGGATTCCTTCTATGCCGAAAAGAAGGATTCCGGCGATCTGACGAGCGCCCTCATCGCGGGCGAAGCGCGCGCCGCTCTGGCCGCCATGCGCATGGATCTCTCGAGACTGCTGGATGCCAACGACAACAGCGCCCTCGATGCGCTTCCGAAGGATTACGACCAGGTGAAGAAGAAGCTGGCCGAGCTGCGGGAGCGGACCTTCGACGAAGCGCCCTTGGCCAAGATCAAGGCAACCGAGCAGAAGCTGGACACCTATATCGCCGCCGCTTCTCAGATCGCACCGATGCAGGCGCAGTTGGTGCCGCTTTCGGCGAAGCTCGACACCGCCGTGGGCGCCGTATCCGCCACCTTGGGAAAGCTGGTCAAATCCTCGAATGCCAGCCTCGATCAGTCCACCGCGGCCAATAACGCGGCGATTTCGAGTTCGATCCGCTTCGGCATCATCATTGCCGCGATCGCCGTCCTGCTGGGTGCCGGCATTGGGTTTTCAGTGGCGCGGGGCATCACCAAGCCGGTCGCCGGCATGACGCAGGCGATGGGTACCTTGGCCGGCGGCGACACCACGGTCGAGATTCCCGCCCAGGGCCGCAAGGATGAAATCGGCCGCATGGCGGCAGCGGTCCAGGTCTTTAAGGAAAACATGATCGAGACCGACCGCCTGCGGAAGGAGCAGGAAGAGGCCAAGAAACGCAGCGAGGCGGAGCAGCGCCAGGCGATGCTGGACCTCGCGGCGAAATTCGAATCCTCGGTCGGCGGCGTGGTGGAAGGCGTCAGCGCATCCGCCGCGGAACTGCAAGCCACCGCGGAATCCATGTCGGCGACGGCGGAGGAGACCAGCCGCCAATCGACGGCGGTGGCCGCGGCTTCCGAGCAGACCACCCAGAACGTGCAGACGGTCGCCTCGGCGACGGAGGAGCTCTCGGCCTCGATCGGCGAGATCGGCAACCAGGTCAACGAATCCAACCGGATCGTCGGCGAGGCGGTGCGCCAGGCCGGCGAGACCACGGCGAAGGTCCAAGGCCTCTCCGAAGCGGCGCAGAAGATCGGCGAAGTGGTGCGGCTGATCAACGACATCGCGGGCCAGACCAATCTGCTGGCGCTCAACGCCACGATCGAAGCGGCGCGCGCCGGGGAATCCGGCAAGGGCTTCGCGGTCGTCGCCTCCGAGGTGAAGATCCTGGCCACGCAGACCGCCAAGGCCACCGAAGAGATCGCCGGCCAGGTGCGGGCGATCCAGGACGCGACGGCGAGCTCGGCTCAAGCCATCGAAGCCATCACCAGGACGATCGGCCGGGTGAACGAGATCTCGACCAGCATCGCCTCGGCGGTGGAGGAACAGGGCGCCGCCACGCAGGAAATCTCCCGCAACGTCCAGCAGGCGGCGCAAGGCACCACCGAGGTCTCCTCGAACATCACCGGCGTCACGCGCGCGGCCCAGGATACCGGCGCCGCCGCCTCCCAGGTTCTGGGTGCCGCGACCGAACTCGGCAAGAACGGCGCCCTCCTGAAAACGCAGGTCGACCAGTTCCTCCGCACGGTGCGCGCTTAGGTTCCTGGTGGCTTAAGTAACTCCCTGCCTGAGATAACCCTCGCCTTGCTTGAATCCCCGCCCCCAAGATTGGGGGCGGGCTAGGGTGGGGGTTGCTCTCTCCGCGAGTCCGGTGTTCAACCGGCAAATATCAATTCAGACGCCTCGCACGATACGCATTCGATCTGAAGCACCCGTCGTCCGCGCGGCGATGTCGCCTTGACCGAGCGGTGCAGGAGCAGCGGCGACAGCATCACCACGTCGCCGGCGTGCCCCGTCAACGGATGCCACGCGGATTGGGCGACGATGCCGGGAATCGCCGCCTGCTCGATCCGGCCGAGGCGATGCGAGCCGGGAATCACTTCAAGCGGTCCATCGTCCGTCGTCGCATCGTCAATGAAGATGCGGAAGTTTCGCATCGCTTGCAGCACCACCATGGGCGCCTCGGCTTGCCAGCCGTCACCCTTGCGCGTCGCCCGGCTGAAGCCTTCGGGCAGTTCCGATGATGGGATCGGGATGCTGCGGTCCTGGTGTGCCGGCACGAACCAGTTGGCATCGGCGTCCTTCTTGAACGCGACGGCGCGCAAGGCGCGTCCTTGAGGAAGCAGCATCGCGACCCTGGCCATGACCGGAACCAGCGCCGGATGTTGAAGCAACATCTCCAGCCCTCGTCCCGCCCAGCGCCTCCCCGCCGCCTGGCTCGGCACCGCGGCAAGCACGGCTTCGAGAGACGCAATCTCGGCCTTGTTGAAGCTGGTAGGAAAATACTCGAAGCCGGCATCGACCGGGTTCATCGCATCCTCACCGAGGAAATGACCCGATACGAGGCGCGCCCTCACTTCCAGATCGGCTTGCCGCTGCCCGGCAAACCCAGGCTCGCCCATTTCTCGCTGACCATATCCACCACCTCTTGGTCCATGCGGATCTGCCTTCCCCATTCGCGATGCGTCTCGGGGGGCCATTTGTTGGTGGCATCGAGGCCGAGCTTGCCGCCGAGGCCGCTTTCCGGCGAGGCGAAATCGAGATAGTCGATCGGCGTGCCCTCGATCACGGTGATGTCTCGCGCGGGATCCATGCGGGTCGAGATCGCCCACATCACGTCCTTCCAGTCGCGGGCATTGATGTCGTCATCCACCACGATCACGAATTTGGTGTAGATGAACTGCCGGAGGAACGACCACACACCCATCATCACGCGCTTGGCATGGCCGGGATAGGCCTTCTTCATCGAGACGACGGCGATGCGGTAGGAGCAGCCCTCGGGCGGCAGCCAGAAATCGACGATCTCCGGGAACTGCTGGGCGAGCAGCGGAATGAAAACTTCGTTCAGCGCCTCGCCAAGAATCGAGGGCTCGTCCGGCGGTCTTCCGGTGAAGGTCGAGAGGTAGATGGGATCGCGCCGCATGGTGACGGCGCTCACCGTGAAGACCGGGAACTGCTCGACCGCGTTGTAATAGCCGGTATGGTCGCCATAGGGACCCTCGTCGCGGTAATCCTGCAGGGAGACATGGCCTTCCAGCACGATCTCGGCGGAAGCGGGCACTTTCAGGGGCACGGTCTTGCAATCGACCAGCTCGACCCGCTTGCCGCGCAGCAAGCCGGCGAACTGATATTCCGAGGTGGTGTCCGGCACCGGCGTCACCGCGGCGAGGATGGTGCCGGGATCGGCGCCGATCACCACGGCGGCCGGGAAGGGCTCCGGCCTCGCATCCTTCCCCTTCTTCCATCGCGCATGGTGCAGCGCGCCGCCGCGATGCTTCAGCCAGCGCATCAGCGTCTGGTTCTTCGCAATCACCTGCATCCGGTAGATGCCGAGATTGTAATCGTCCTCTTTTCCTTTGCCCGGTCCCTTGGTCACGACGAGAGGCCAGGTGATCAGCGGCGCGGGTTCACCCGGCCAGCAGCCCTGGATCGGTAGCTCGCCGAGATCGATCTGATCTCCCGTCAGCACCACGTCCTGCACCGGGCCGTAGCCGACGGTTTTGGGGCGCATCGCCATCACGGTTTTGAGCAGGGGGAGCATCTCCAGCGCTTCCTTCCAGCCGCCGGGCGGTTCCGGCTGCTTCAGGAAGGCGAGCGTCTCGCCCACTTGGCGCAATTGATGGGGCTCGCGGTCCATGCCCCAGGCCACCCGCTCCACGGTGCCGAACAGGTTGACCAGCATGGGATATTTATAGGCCTTGCCGCTGCGCCGGCTGACCGGCTTCTCGAAGATGACGGCGGGGCCGCCCTCGGCCAGCAGCCGGGTCTGGATCTCGGTCGCTTCCAATTCAGGATCGACCGGCACCGTCACGCGCTTCAGGCGTCCGGTGGATTCGAGGCGGGCGATGAAATCGCGCAGGGAATCATAAGGCATGGCGCGGCGAGACTAGCCGGTTTGTTGGAACCGGCCAACCGGGCTATGAAG
>DASYDA010000467.1:0-6854 GCA_036499865.1 Dongiaceae bacterium
CGGCGAGAGGATGACGATGTCGCCGCGTTTGCCGTCCACATTGCCGCCGACCGGATAGCAGATCAACCCGTTGGCGAAAGCCTGCTGGTTGAGCCGCTGGTAGATCATTTGCTCGCGCGGATAAGGCTCCTTGGTGGCGCGGTCTCGCACGATCTCGACACAGAGGAAATAGCCGCGTCCGCGGATATCGCCTACATAGGGGCGAGCGCCCAGCGCGTCGCTCAGCATCCGCTTCAGTAGGATGCCGTTCTCGCGGACTTTCTCCAGCAGGCCGTCGCGGCGGACGATTTTCTGGACCGCGACGCCAGCCGCGCAAGCGAGAGTATGGCCGGTGAAGGTGTGGCCGGTCAGCAGGCCGCCGTGGCGGGCATACATGGGGCCGCGCAGCTTCTCGTGATAGATCGCGGCGGAGAGCGGCACGTAGCCGCCGCCAAGGCCCTTCGCCACCGACATGATGTCGGGCTCGACGCCCTCATGCTGCAAAGCGCGCCAGGTGCCGGTGCGCCCGGCGCCGCACATCACCTCGTCGGCGATCATCAGCACGCCATGGCGGTCGCAGATCTCGCGGATGCGCTTGGCATAGCCGGGCGGGGCGGGGACGCAGCCGCCGGCGGCGCCGACGATCGGCTCGAAGATGAAGGCCGCGACATTCTCCGCGCCCAGCCGGTGGATCTCCTGTTCGAGTTCATTGGCGCAATATTCGGCGACATCCTCCGGCGCGACGGCCCCCGATGCAATATTGGCGGGCGGGCGATAGGCATTGGCGGGCGAAAGCAGGCTCGCCGGGGCGAGCGCGCCCTCGAAAGCGGAGCGGCGGTCGAGGAATCCGGAAATGGAGAGCGCGCCCAAGGTATTGCCATGCCAGGAGCGCTCGCGCGCGATGAAGCGGCAGCGTTCCGGCTTGCCCATGGCGGCATGGTATTGCAGCGCGATCTTCAGGCAGGATTCGATCGCCTCGGACCCGCTGGAACAGAAGGTCATGTGCTTGAGGCCACCCCCACAGCTCTCCGCGATCATCGCGGTCAACTCTTCCAGGGGATCGCTGGTGAAGGTGTAGCGATAGCCATGGGCGATCTTGTCGAGCTGGACCTTGATCGCCTCGTTGACCTCGGGATGCGCATGCCCCAGCGAGAACACCGCCGGGCCGCCCGAGCCGTCGATATAGCTCTTGCCGTCGGTATCGAAGACGTAGCAACCGCGCCCATGGGCGACTTTCGGGAGTTTCTGCTGCACCTCCCAGGTCGCGACCTTGCCGGAGCCGTTTTGGCCGGGCGCCGTTGCATCCTTCGCCGTTTGCGCGCTAGACATTTGAGATCTCGTCCTTCTGTTGCGTCGGCAGTGAAGCCGCCGCGTGGAGGACTGTCAACACCGCCGGAAGGCCCATGCGATGACGATCCTCTATGCCGGCGAACCCGAGCAGGCCGCGGACTGGGTGGGCGCGATCCAGGCGCTTGATCCCGCGATCCGTTTCCGTGCCTGGCCGAATTGGGGCAATCCCGATGAGATCGACTTCGTCATCGTCAGCGGCCAGATGCCTGGCGATTTCTCGATCTTCCGCAATTTGAAGGCGATCCAATCCACCTGGGCGGGGGTCAATCATCTGCTGCGCGGCAAGCTGCCGCCCGGTGTCCCGATCGCGCGCATGGTGGATCGCGGCCTGTCCACGGGCATGGTCGAGTATCTGGTCTATCACACCCTCGACGCCCTGCGTGACGGACGCAAGCTCCGGCGCGCCCAGGCGGAGGGGGACTGGGTCAGCCTGCCGCAGAAATCCGCGCATGATTTTCCGGTCGGCATACTCGGCCTCGGTACCCTGGGCGGCGACACCGCCGCGAAGCTCCTGAGCCTCGGCTTTCCCGTCTCTGGTTGGAGCCGCACGCCGAAATCCTTGCCCAATGTGCAGGGTTTTCATGGGCAGGCAGAGCTGAGGGCGTTTCTCTCCGAATTGAAGCTGCTCATCTGCCTGTTGCCGTTGACACCCGAGACCGAGAACATCCTGAACGCGGATCTCTTCGCCGCTTTGCCGGATGGCGCGATCCTGGTCAATGCGGGCCGCGGCGCCTATCTCAACGAGGTGGACTTGCTGGCGGCGCTGGATTCCGGAAAGCTGGACTACGCCGTCCTCGACGCGTTCCGCGAGGAGCCGCTGCCACTGGATCACGCCTTCTGGCGGCGCGACGATATCGTGATCACGCCGCACAGCGCCGCCATCACCCGTGCGGGAACCGGTGCGGCGGACATCCTGGAAAACTATCGCCGCGCTTTGGCCGGCGAGGCCTTGCTCAATCCGGTCGATCCCGCGCGCGGTTATTGAGGCCTATAGGCCGTCAAGTGATTGTCCCATTGTGGGAAGGGTGCGGTTGACCGCTCCAGGATGCGCGAGGCAACGCCGCTTTCCGAAGTGGTGACCAGCAAGCGCGTGCCGCTGCCGGCGGTTAAGACGAAGCCGCCGGTCTCCGCCGCGGCGGCGATGCCGCAGCCGTCCCACAATTCCGCCAGACCCAGGAAGCGCCGGCTGGGAATATGCCAGAACGCCGCCACGCCCCCATGCGGCGAGGTGACGGCGGCGAAACTGGCGGATGAATCCACCGCTGCGCTGCCGCAATAGCCGCGCAGCCGCATCAGGGCTTCGATCGGCATGTCGAGAAATTCGATCTCGCCGGCTTTGGTCAACAGCCCCGCCATCGGGCGCCAATCGGTGGCGGCGTCCTGGTCCTGCATGGCGAAGAGGATCTCGCCTTCCGCGGTCAGCGCCAGATGGCGGATGGAGAGTGAGACGAAATCCTCATCCAAGATGGATCGCGATTGCGCCGCGCCGGTCGCGACGTCGAGCACCACCAAGCTGGATTCGATTTCCGCTTCCATGGCCAGCTTGTCGCGGATGCCGCCATTGCCGATGGCGAGCAGCCGATCCGGCTCCAGCCAGATTAGTTCATGTGGTTCGATGCCATGGGAGGAAAACTCCCCGATCCGCGCCGCTTCCGGCACGGAGAAGACTGCGATCCGCCCTTGCTGGCCGGCATCGGCGCTTTCGGTCGCATAGAGCTTACCGCTATCGCTGCTGAACACCGCATGGCCATCGAAAGTGTGGCCCGGCGCCGCCGCGAAGCGATGCTTCAGCTTTCCGGTCTCCGGTTCACAGAGCGTGATCGCCTTGCCGGGCTTGCGGTCCACGATGGCGGCGAGGCTGCCGTCATCGCTCAGCATGATGGCATGGCCGCGCGCCGGCATGGCTGTCTGCCAGAGGATACCGCCATTGGCATCCAACCCGGCCGCGCCATAGCCCTGGTCGCCGGACTTCAGATTGCAGGCGCTGAAATAATGCGGCCGCGTTTTCCGCGCGACGCCGAAGAGGCGCTTAAGAACCATCGCCATCCATCTCGTTGAAGCCGAGGGAGATGCCCATGGCGGGCGCCGCCTTCTGTTTCAGCACGTCCACGAGCTGATTGACCGCGACCAGGAGCGCACCCACTTTCTTGCGGCCCTCGGCATCGGCCACGGCGGCATCCATGGGTTCCGGCGCGGCATCCGCCGCGGCATCCGCAGCATCGAAGGCTTGGGAAATTTCCTTCTTGAGGGCGTCATTGCCGCTGCCCAGCAGCATGGCGAAGCCATGTTCGTCGAGCACGGCCTTTCGGGCGGTTTCGAGATTGAGCTTGATGTTTTTCAGCGAGCGGCCGGAACGCCATTGCTCCGCCGTCTTCGGCTTCGCCTTGTCGATGGTGGTGCCGCGCGGGCCGGCGAGTTTCTGTGTGGTGACGATCTGCATGCCGGTCATCAGCCCGGCATAGAACTGCGCCGCCGCTTCGGTGGCATCCTGCGAGAAAGGCGCCGTCGCCGTCTTCGGATCGGCCAATGCTTTTTCCCAATCCGCCGTGATCTCATGGGCGAGGGCGTCGAGATTGTGCGCGATCGCCTTGATGACGGCGGCGCGCGCCTTCTGTTCCGGCCCGGCGGAAAGCGTCTGCCGCGAGCTGTCGCCGTAGAGCAGGCGCTCCAATGCGGGCAGGCCCTGCACGGCGACGCTGGCCTGCGCGAAGTTCTTTTCCTGCAGCGCATCCGCGGTCGGCGCCGCGAGAAGGGCGGTGAGCTGCCGGTCGGTGATGTTGCGCTTCTCCGGCCAGTATTCGAAGCGGTCGCTGCGCTGCTGGTCGCCGAGTGGGCCCAACCGGAAGAATTCCGCCTGCATCCAGGCATCGGAGACCGCGTCGTAAGCCGTGCGCAGTGCGTTGAACCCGTTCTGGCTCGGCTTGGCGGCGAAGCCGTCCGCCGCCTTCGACAGGCCGCTGGTCTGCTCCGCCAGGGCCTTGAAGGCGGGGAGCACGACCTCGCGGCCATAACCCTGGTTGAAGCCCGCGAAATCCGCCGCTTGCGCCGGTGCGGCAAAGACGCCGAGCCAGGAAGCGAGGAGAGCGATGCGGCTGACGAAGCCTTTCATCATGGTGTCAATTCCTTCAAAGCGATCCGATAAAATCAATCAGCGCCTGCCGATCGGCCGGCGATAAAGCCTCAACCTTGCGCCTGGCTGTCGCGGCCTCTCCGTCATGCCAGAGAATGGCCTCCAGGATAGTGCGCGCGCGCCCGTCATGCATCAATCCCGCGCCGGGCCGCTGCATCGCGGTGCCGATGCCCCAGAGCGGCGCCGTGCGCCATTCGCTTCCCGAGGCCACGCCTTCGCCGACATGATCCGCGAGATCGGTCCCCATATCGTGGAGCAGCAGATCGGAATAGGGCGCGATATTCCGCGCCGCCAGCTTGCCGGAGGACGGCAGATGGAATTGCGCACGGTGACAGGCCTCGCAGCCGGCGGATGCGAAAACGGTCTTGCCCTGGTCGAGATCGGAAAGATCGGCGAGCTTCGGTTTCGGCAGCACGGCTTCCCGCACGAAGCGATCGATGAGATTCATCAAGATCGAGGGCACTTCCAGGTTCTCGAATTGCGGCGAAGCGCCGCTCGGCATTTTGAGGCAGGCCGGTTCCGCCTTGGTGCAATCGCCATAGGCATCGCGATAAAGCGGATTGGAAAGGCCGATATCGAGGTCGAGCGCCTTGGCGTCCTGAGCCTCCAGGCTGGCCTCGCTCGCCTTCCAGCCGAACCGGCCCAAGGCACGCTTGCCGGTGGTGGGATCGACGATCCAATTGGGGCGGCCGGAGATACCATCATGGGTCTCCTTGGCTCGCCCGAGGATCTCCGCCTCGGGAATGCGCTCCAGCAATCCAATGCCGTTGATGGCGGTCGCCAATCGGGGGCTGAGCTGCGTATCCGCCGCCAAAGGCCCGAAGGCGAAATCGGCGAGGTGCAGGATCGGTTTTTCCAGATCGACCTTGCTGCCATCGGCCAGCGTAACCGTGTGATGCGCGAAGCTCACTGCCACCTTCGCTTCGGCCTGCAGACCGGGAACGGCATTCGTCTGGATTTGCCGCCCATAGATGGGATCGCCCATGGCGGAGCCATGCATACCCAGCTTCACCAGCAGCGAGGGCGTCAGCGCGCCGGTCTGATCGAGGGGAATGCCGCGACCGCCACCGGCATGGCAGCTGTCGCAGGACCGCGCGTTGAACAGCGGCCCCAGCCCGTCGGTCGCCTGGGTGGAGGAGGGCGCCGACACCCATTGCTGTTCGAACAAGGCGCGGCCGACCTCGAAATCGAGGTCCTGCATCCCGCTTCCCAGGCCGGGATCCCGAACCACAGCAGCCACGGGTCCGGCATGCGATGCGTCGATCCCGGTCAGGATCATGACCAGCGCGGCGCTGAGAACGAGGATCGAGAGGCGCAGGACCATCGGCAGAGATTCAGGCGACCCGGACATATCCCATCATACCGGTCTCCTGATGCTCGATGATATGGCAGTGGGTCATCCAGTCGCCGGGATTGTCGGCCACGAAGGCGACCCTCAATCGCTCATTCGGGTTGACCAGCGTGGTATCGGCGAAATGCGGCATCACCTTCCGCTTGTTGGAACTCAGCACCTTGAAGGTATGGCCATGGAGATGAATGGGATGCGGATGCGGCGTCCCGTTGATGATCTCGATCATGATCGTGTCGCCGCGCTTGAACTGCCCAAGCGGCGCCGGCAGATGGGCCTCTTCGGTCGAAGGCCAGGTCTGCCCGTTCATCGCCCAGAAGGTGTGCTGGGTGAGGCAAAGGCTGTCGGCGGCGCGCAGGATCTCGCCATCGGGGAGCTTGAGATCGGGCGGCAGATCGCTCGGTGTCGACGCAGCGCTGAGGCGGAGCGGGAACGCCGTGGCGCCGGCGATCACCGGTTCCGGCAGATCGGGCTTCTTCAGTGCGGCCGGCTGGAATTCCGGGCGGTCGAGCGGGGCGCCGGCTGCTTCGAACTCCGCCAGCAGGATCGGCTTGGCGGCGTAGTAGTTCATCAGCCGCACGCGCTGGCCCGCCTGTTTCGGGGCACGGAAGGTGATGTCGAGCCGCATCGCCGGCCCCATGCGCCAGGTCTCCAATGCGACCGGTGCATCCAGCGCGTTGCCGTCGGTCGCGATCATCCAGGCCGGCGTGCCGTCGAGACCGAGATCGACCAGACGCGTCATGTCGAGATTGAGGAACCGGACGCGGATGTCGCCGTTCGCCGGCACCTGGAAGACCGGCTTCGGCTTGTCGTTGACGGTCTGGAAGGTGCCGAAGGTGCCCGATGTGCCGGCGCCCTTCTCGGTGGTCAGTGCGCCGAAGGCGCCGCTGTCCTGGATCCGCCAATCGCGATAGGCGCAAACCAGATCTGCATCGAAGGGCTTGGTCTCGTCGCCCTCGATGATGAGGACGCCCACCAGTCCCTCGCCGAATTGGGTGATGGTGTCGCAATGGGGATGGAAGAAGAAGGTGCCCGGATTGGGCGGCT
>DASYDA010000468.1:0-4778 GCA_036499865.1 Dongiaceae bacterium
CCGCCTCGAGCTGCTTCATGCCGAGACTGATGCGCTGGGTCTCCGGATTGAAGCGCACGACCTGCACGTTCACGGTCTGGCCGATATGCAAGGCTTCCGACGGATGGTTGATGCGGCGCCACGCGATATCGGTGACGTGCAGCAGGCCATCGACGCCGCCCAGATCCACGAAAGCGCCGTAATCGGTGATGTTCTTCACCACGCCTTGCAGGACCTGGCCTTCCTTCAGATTCGCAACCAGTTCGTTGCGGGCCTCGGCGCGGCTCTCTTCGAGCACGGCGCGGCGCGAGACCACGATGTTGCCGCGGGCGCGGTCCATCTTCAGGATCTGGAAGGGCTGCGGGGTGCCCATCAGCGGGCCCACATCGCGGACCGGACGGATATCGACCTGGCTGCCCGGCAGGAAGGCCACGGCGCCGTTGAGATCGACGGTGAAGCCGCCCTTGACGCGGCCGAAGATCACGCCGGTGACGCGCTGGTTGTCCTTGAACTGCTTCTCAAGCTGGGTCCAGGCTTCCTCGCGGCGCGCCTTGTCACGGCTGAGAACGGCTTCGCCGTTTTTGTCTTCCATGCGCTCGAGATAGACTTCGACGATATCGCCGGCCTTGAGCTCGGCCTTCTGGCCCGGCAGCGAGAATTCCTTGACCGCGACCCGGCCCTCGGACTTCAGCCCGACATCGACCAGCGCGAATTCACCGTCGATCGAAACGACGGTGCCGGAGAGCACGCTGCCCTCCAACCCTTGGGCGGCGCCCAAGGTCTCTTCCAACAGAGCGGCGAAGCCTTCCGACTTCTCCTGATTTGCGACACGCGCCGCGGCGGATTTAGCCATGTGGTTTTAGTTCCTTTCGTTCTGGTTTTCCGGCCGACCGGTTGTATCCGGCGGTCTTCCAGCCAAATGTGAAGCCCAAAGATAAGCGGTGGCGGCACGGCGCCGAAAATTCCAATGGGGACACCCAATCGGAAATACCGGAGGCGCGCCGAGATTCAGTTCGGTAATCTGCGATCGACATAGTCGCGAGCCCGCGCGAACACCTGCTCGGCATCGAGTGCCGAAGTGTCGATGATGAGAGCATCATCGGCGGGCTTCATGGGAGCTGTCGAACGCGCCGTATCCCGGGCGTCCCGTTCCCGCATATCCTCCAAAACCCGCGCGTATATAGCCTTCTCGCCCTTTTCTTGCAACTCCTTGAAGCGCCGGTCGGCCCGGGCTTCCACAGAGGCGACGATGTAGAATTTGACCGGGGCATCGGGCAGCACCACCGTGCCGATGTCGCGCCCGTCCAGCACGGCGCCGCGTTTTCCCGCCCCATCGCCGCGTGGCGCCTTGGCGAAATCGCGCTGCCAGTCCAGCAAGGCGGCGCGCAAGGCCGGGATCGGCGCTACCTTGGAGGCGAGGGCACCGGTCCGCTCGTCCCGCAAGCCAGGATCGCCCAGGATTTCCGGGCGCAGCGCCTTGGCGGCGGCCGTGGCTTCGGATTCCGTCGGTGATTCAAGGCCTTGACGCAGCAGACTCAAGGCGACGCCGCGATAGAGCGAGCCGGAATCGAGGTAAGCGAGGCCATAATGCACGGCGAGGCGCCGGGCCAGGGTGCCTTTCCCCGCGGCGGCCGGCCCGTCGATCGCGATGACGAGCGGGGCACTCATTGTTTTGTGGGATGGATGCCGGCGCCGATGCCGTTCATCAACTCGACGAAGCCCGGGAAGCTGGTGTCGATCGGGCTGCCGTCATCGATTCCGACCGGTTTCGCCGCCGCCATGCCCAGCACCAGGAAGGACATGGCCGGCCGGTGATCGAGATTAACGGCGATGGTGGCGCCGCCCGCCGGCCGCTTGCCGCCGGTGACGCTCAGCCAGTCCGGTCCTTCGGCCACGGAGACGCCGCAGGCCGCGAGGCCGCGCGCCATGGCGCCCAGGCGGTCGCTTTCCTTGACGCGCAATTCCGCGAGGCCGAGCATTTTGGTCTCGCCCTCGGCAAAAGCCGCAGCAACCGAGAGGATCGGGTATTCGTCGATCATCGAGGGCGCGCGTTCCGGCGGCACCGTGACGCCCTTCAACACCCCATGCCGCACCCGGAGATCGCCGACCCGCTCGCCGGCCTCGATGCGCTCGTTCTCGATGGTGATCGCGGCGCCCATCTCCAGCAGGGTTTCGATCAGTCCGATGCGATGCGGGTTGAGGCCCAGATTCTCGATGGTGAGGTCCGAGCCCGGAACGATCAGCGCGGCCACGATCGGGAAGGCCGCCGAAGAGGGATCGCCGGGCACCACGATGCGGCGGCCGATGATTTCCGGCTGGCCGGTCAAGGAAACGGCGCGGCCCTCCTTGGTCTGCTCGACGGCGAGTGTCGCACCGAAACCTTTCAACATCAGCTCGGTGTGGTCACGGGTGGGCTCCGGCTCGATCACCGTGGTGATCCCGGGCGTGTTCAAACCGGCCAGCAGAATCGCCGATTTCACCTGGGCGGAGGCAACCGGCAGCTTATAGGTGATCGGCAGCGGCTCCTTGGTGCCAATCACCGCCAAAGGCGGCTTTCCGCCGGCACGGCTGACGATCGCGGCGCCCATCATGCGCAGCGGGTCCGCGACCCGCGCCATCGGCCGCGAGCGCAAGGAAGCGTCGCCCGTGAAGAAGGTCGTCATCGGATAGGGCGCGACCAGGCCCATCAGCAGGCGCGTGCCCGTGCCGGCATTGCCGAGGTCGAGCACCTCGGCCGCTTCGCGCAAGCCGCCGACGCCGCGGCCGCGGGCGCGCCAGGTTCCATCGGCGCCCCGCTCCGCCTCGCCGCCGAGGAGCCGCATGGCTTCGGCGGTGCGCAGCACGTCCTCGCCTTCCAGCAAGCCCTCGATCACGGTTTCGCCCAAGGCGAGGGCGCCCAGCATCAGCGAGCGGTGGGAGATCGATTTGTCGCCGGGCACCCGGATGCGCCCCCGCAAACCGCCGCCGGAAGCGCTGGTATTCTGCGGAAGACTGCCGGAATTGAGGGGCCGCGGGGCGGAAGCTGTCTTGCTCATGGTGATCGGACCGGTGCTTGGGATCGCTGCCGAAGTTCGAAGCGGCGCCTCTCTAGCACAAACCGCCCGGACAACAAACGCCCGGCAAGCAGGCGGGCCGCAAACCGGTCCAGACCACGAACCGGATGGAGAATCGAAGCCCTTGGACCCGTGCCGGTTCGCCGCGGCGCCTGCAGCGGATGCTGATCGTGTTGACCACAATGTTGATGGCGTGTTGACAGCGCCTTTCGCGCATGGCAAACGGCACGCCAATCCAAGCCCGGGACGAAGCCAATCGCGGCCGGTGCCGAAGCTGCCGAAATCACTGTGGAGATGCCGACGTGACGAAACCGGAATGGGGCACCAAGCGGACCTGCCAGAGTTGCGGCGCCCATTTCTACGATCTCCGGAAGGATCCGATCCAGTGCCCGAAATGCGGCGCCGTCTATGATCCGGAGGCGATCCTGAAGAGCCGTCGGCGCGCGCCCGAAAAGATTGTGCCCGCCAAGGTCGTGAAGGCGCCCGAACTGCCGGATGTGGAGGCAGAGGCCGAAGCCGAAGAAGGCGCCGAAGAAGCGGATGACGTGATCGAGGATACCTCGGAACTCGGCGAGGACGATGCGGATATCCCGGAAAGCATCGAATCCGACACCGACGAGACCGAACGCTGAGGATTCTCCTTGAAATGACCGGCTTGCGCTTCTAGCTTCCACGCCGCCGAAGCCACCGTCCACCGGACCCAGATCCGCCGGGCGACGCAACAAATTCGGGCCCATAGCTCAGCTGGGAGAGCGCCACAATGGCATTGTGGAGGTCAGCGGTTCGATCCCGCTTGGGTCCACCAATTAGAACAAGGGCTTAGCCGAGAAACCGGCTAAGCCCTTCGTTGTAGGCTGGTCGCGCGCGAGGGCGAGCGCGACGCCAAAGCCCTGACGAATTTCAGGCTCCCGGCTTCAAGCGCCCCGCTTCAAGCGTCCCCCTTCAAGCGTCCAGGACGCCAAATCCCGGCCCCCGGCCCGACGCGCTGTTGCGCGCGTCGCTGGGCGTGCAGCCGAAGCGCCTGCGGAACAACCGATTGAAATGCGAGATGTCGGCAAAGCCGCAGTCATAGGCAATCGTGCTGATCGACAGCGCGCGCGCCGCGGGACGGCGCAGCGCCTTATAAACGCGCGCGAGGCGCTGCTCGGTCAGATATTGCGTGAAGGTCGTGCCGGCCGTCTCGAACACCCGCTGAACGTAGCGGGCGCTGACGCCATGGCGTGCGGCGATGACATCGACCGAAAGGTCGGCGCGGTCGCTCCCCTTGCGAACGTCCTCCTTGATCGCGTGCAGCCGGGCCGCGGGGATGCCGCGGCGCGCCGCCAATTCCGCCGCGTCGCCGGTGGCGCCCAAGACGATCGAGAGCAGATCGCAAACGTGATCGCTGAATACCGCGCGCAGTTCGAGGTCGGCCGCGATCGTTTCCTCACGCGCGAGTTCGAGATAGTGCAGCAGCATCCGTAAGGCCGGGTTGGTCGCGGGAATCCTTCGCGCGACCAGCATCCCCAGGTCGAGGCCGAGCGATTCCACCGCGGATCGCGGCAGGCCGAAGGTGACGAAGCGGGATTGCTCCAGCAACGATATGTTGCCGAGGTCGCTGTTGCTCATGAAGACGGCATCGCCAGGCCCGAGATCCGCCGTGCGGCCAAGTTGCCCAGCGCTCCACCGGCCGTCGAACACGGTGCCGAGCGAGACACCGTCATTGCTGATCAGGCTGGGCGAGTTCGCCATGTCGATCGCGGGGGT
>DASYDA010000469.1:0-7772 GCA_036499865.1 Dongiaceae bacterium
AAGCCGGCTTCCGCCAGCCGGGCGCGGCGATCGGGGTCCAGCAGCAGTTTCCGGATCGCCGCGGCGAGCGCTTCGGGATCGTCCGGCGGCACCAATTCGCCGGTCTCGCCGGAGATCACCAGTTCCGGCACGCCGGAAACCATGGTGGAAATGACGGGAAGGCGCTGGCTCTGCGCTTCCATCAGCACATTGGGCAGGCCGTCGCGGTCGCCGTCCTCGGCGATCCGGCAATTGAGGACAAAGAGATCGGCGCCGCGATATTCTCCGAGCACCACTTCCTGGGGCTGGGCGCCCAGCCATTGGATGCGATCGGCGATATCGAGTTGCCGCGCCGCCGCGTCGAGCTCATCCTTCAGAGGTCCGCCGCCGACATGGCGCAATCGCCAATCCATCTCCTTCGGAAGTCGACCCAGAGCGGCGATCAACCCGGTGAAGCCCTTCTTCGGCACCAGCCGCCCGACCGAGAGCAAGGTGAACGGGCCTGCGCGCTTCGCCGGCTTTTCCGGAGGCTCGGGAAAGCGCGTGAAATCGAGGCCGTGATAGACCAGCGAGACCTTATCGGGCGCGGCGGCGATTCCGCGCAGATGCCGGGAACCGTTCTCCGTGCAGGTCACCAGCCAGTCCATGGAATCGAGCTTCTCGCGCTTCTCCCATTCGGGCGAGATCCAGATGTCCTTGGCATGGGCCGAGCAGCTCCAGGGAATCCCCGTCATCAGATGCGTGTAATAGGCGACCGCGGCGGGGGTGTGCAGGAAATGCGCGTGCAGCCGGCATACACGCGGCCCCAGCTCCGCCGCCAGCACGCAGGCTTGGCCGAAGCGCCGACCGCGATTGCTGGTGCGGTCGCGGCGGAAATCGGCGATCCACTGCCGAAAGGCTGAAGGATAGCCCGGCAGCTTGCGCGCCTTCCACCAGCCGCGTAAGACCCGCCAGGGCTCCTGATAGAGATATTCGGGAAGATAGGTGACCGGCGCCGCGATCTCGCGATGCACCGGATGCACGTGGCGGTCGGTCGGGTGTCGCAGCGAGACGATCTCGAGCGGGAGGCCGCGTTGTTCCAGCGCCCGGATCTCCTGGGCGATGAAGGTTTCCGAAAGCCGCGGATAGCCCTTCAGGATAAAGACAATCCGCGCTTCGGGCATTCCGTTCCGGCAGATTTATCGCGCGCGGCGGGAGGCGAGGCGCATGCGCGGCCGCGGCGTGCGGACCGGCCCTTGATCGATCGCCTGATCGACCAGGCGGTTGATATTGCCGAGCCCGTCCATCAGGCCCGGCACCACCACCTGGCTGGGCAGGGCCTGTTGCGGCAATTGCCGGAGTGCCGTCGCCATCGCGGGCCAATCCCGCACGCCGTCGTCTTCCAGCATCGCCATCAGGCCGAGTTCCTCGGCGCGGGCCGCCCGCAGATATTGCTCCATGCGCGGCCGGGTGCGCGGCACGATCACCGCGCGCTTGTCGAAAGAGAGGATCTCGCAGAAGGTGTTGTAGCCGCCCATGGCGACGACGCCGATCGCCTTCGCCATCAGATGCTCCATCTGCGCATCGAAGGTGATCGCCTCGACATTGTCGAGCTTCGAAGCGCGCTGCAGGAATTCCGTCTGGCGGTCGGAATGCATGAACGGTCCCAGCACCAGCAGCGCCGGATGCGGCTGTTGGGGATCGTTCTCATAGGCGCGCAGCACCCAGTCTATCACATCCTCGCCATCGCCGCCGCCGCCGGTCGTCACCAGCAGATAGGGCTCGTCGATCTTTGCGAGCGGCGCCGCGGCGGCCGGTCCCTGGGGCAGGCTGCGATGCAGATAGCCGGTATAGATCATCTTGCGCCGCACGGATTTCGGCAGCTCGATGCCGGTCAGGGGGTCGCAGATCTGCGGCAGGCCATAGACCCAGATCTGGTCGTAGAGGTCGCGCAAGGCCGGCACCACCTGCTTGCGCTCCCATTCGGGGGCCAGCAGACCGGGCTCGTCCATGATGTCGCGCAGGCCCAGCACCAGCTTGGTGCCGCGCTCCTTCAGCATGACCAGGGTGTCATGCACCTCGCCGCGCAGGCCGAGCGGCTCCTTATCGACGATGAAGATGTCGGGATCGAAGATCTCGGCGGTGTGGCGGATAATCGAGGCGCGGAGTTCCAGCGTCTCCTCGATATCGATCAGCAGCGAGAGCGGCGTGTAATCGCCGCTCCGGAGCTTGATCACACCGGGGATCCGCACGAAATCCACCCGGGCACGGAAGTTGAAGCTGCCGATGATCGGCGATCCGGTGAGGATGATCACCGAAACATCGCGATCGAGATCGACCAGCGAATGCGCGATCGTGCGGCAACGACGCAAATGGCCGAGACCGAAAGTATCGTGGCTATATATAAGGACGCGTGCGTCCCGCTTTGGGTTATCCATCCGCCTCACGCGTCCATCCCCCAGGCGCCGCGTCGGGCGGAGTATTGCATAGCCGGTTGAGCCGTCAAAAGGCAAAGTTTCATGGCAGTCCGTGCAATGTAAGTTATTGATATAACTAAATATTGGGACGAAAAACCATCGCCGTTCCGGCTCAGCCAAACTTGCAGGCCCGACGCGATCGCCCTATGTTGAGGGGCGCGCATGGGGCTTGGGGCGGGCCTTTTTGAAATGACGCGGACGGCCTTCGGTTCCGCAATGCACGCGATCCAGGCAGGGTAATGGAACGCAACCTCTTCAAATACATCTGGCACCACTCTTGGCGCGATCAGCTGGCGATTCTCGCAGTCGTGTTGATCTCGAAGCTGTTCTATCTGGTCTCCCTCGATCTCCCCAAGGAGATCGTCAATGACGGCATCCGCGGCGACGCCTTCAAAAAGGCCAAGGTCGATGAACTCCCGTTCATGCACCTCACCCTGGGGCCCTATGAGTGGCTCGGCATGCCGAAGGTCACCCTGCTCGACGGCATCGCCCTCAACCAGATGGACTACCTCTTCGCGCTCTGCTTCGCCTATCTCTTCTTCGTCGTCGCCAATGGCTGGATGAAGCAGCGGATCCTCATCGACAAGGGCCGGCTCGGCGAGCGCATGCTGCGGCGCCTGCGCTACCAGCTCTTCGACCGGGTGCTGCGCTTCCCGATCCATTATTTCCGCAAGGTGAAGCAGGCCGAAGTCGCCACCATGATCAAGGACGAGGTCGATCCGATCGGCGGCTTCATCGGCGAGGCCTATATCACACCGGCGGATCTGATCGGCACCGCCCTGACGGCGCTCTATTTCCTGTTCACCCAAAGCGTATTTCTCGGCGGCATCACCGTGCTGATCCTGCTCATCCAGCTGGTGGTCATTCCGAGGCTGCGGCGCAAGATCCTGCAGCTCGGCCGGCAGCGCCAGGTGACGGCGCGCGCCTTGGCGGGACGCATCGCGGAAGTGGTGGACGGCGCCCAGGACGTGCATGTGCACGACACCTCGAACTACGAGCGCGCCGATATCGTCCATCGTCTCGGCATCATCTTCAAGATCCGCTTCGATCTCTATCAGCGGAAGTTCTTCGTTAAATACCTGAACAACATGCTGGCGCAGACCACGCCGTTCCTGTTCTACCTGATCGGCGGATATCTGGCGCTCAAGGGCCAATTCGACACCGGCAGCCTGTTGGCTTCGATCGTCGCCTATAAGGATGTGCCGTCGCCGATCAAGGAGCTGATCGACTGGGACCAGCAGCGCCAGGACGTGCAGATCAAATACGACCAGGTGATGGAGCAGTTCAATCCGGACGGGATGCTCGCATCGGAACTCCAGCACCCGGAAGCCGAGATGGATGTGGAACCGGCGTCGCTGGTGCTCAATCATGTCGTCCTGAACGATGAATCCGGCGCGCGGCTGGTCGATGAGGTCACGCTGGAAATGCCGACCGGCACGCATATGGCGGTGATCGGCAACGGCGCCAGCGGCAAGGACTATCTCGGCTTGCTGCTCGGCCGCCTGGTGCGGCCCACCAGCGGTCAGTTGCGCTATGGCGAGCACGATCTGATGCTCCTTCCGGAAGCCGTCACCGGCCGGCGTTTCAGCTATGTCGGCGAGGAAAGTTTCCTGTTTCCGCTGGCCTTGCGCGAGAACCTCACCTATGGCCTGAAGCATCGGCCGGTCGCGCCGGCGCTGTATGAAGGCGAATCGCAGACGGAATACGAACGCCGGGTGCGCGAAGCGATCCGCGCCGGCAACCCGCCCCTCGATCCGCTCGCCGATTGGCTCGACCTTTCCGGCGCCGGCGTTCCGGATCGGCCGGCGCTGAAGGCGCGCATCCTGGAGCTGCTTTCAGATGCCGAATTCGACGACGACGTCTATCAGTTCGGCTTGCGCGGCCGGGTCGATCCCGCGCGCGACACGGGTCTTTCCGTCGAGTTCCTGAAGGCGCGGGCCACCTTGCGTGAACGCCTGGCATCCAGCGACGCGCGGGCCGGCACCAGCATGGCGGCCCTGGTCGAGCCCTTCGATCCCGCGCGCTACAACCAGAACATGACGCTGGTCGAGAATCTGCTGTTCGGCACGGCGGTCGGCCACGCCTTCGCGCCGGAAAATCTCACCAGCAACGAATACCTCATCAAGGTGCTGCGTTCGACCAAGCTGGGGGACAGCCTGGTCGAGATGGGGCGCAAGATCGCCGAGACCATGGTGGAAATCTTCGCCGATCTGCCGGCCGGCCACCCATTCTTCGAGCAATACAGCTTCATCGCCGCCGAAGACCTTCCGGCGTACCGGGAGCTGATCCAGCGGGACGCCAAGACACCGATCGCCGCCATCAACCCGAAAGACCGTTTGCGCTTCGTGGCGCTGACCTTCCCCTATATCGAGGCCCGGCACCGCCTGGATCTGATCGACGGGGCCATGGAAGAACGCCTGCTCGAGGGGCGGCGCGCCTTCGCCGCGACATTGCCGGAGGATCTCGCGAAATCCATCGAATTCTACGATCCCGAAACCTACAACACGCAAGCCTCGGTGCAGGACAACATCCTGTTCGGGCGCCTGGTCTACGGCCAGGCCCAGGCCGCGCAGAAGGTCGGCCGGGTAATCGCCGAGGTGATCGACGGGTTGGGCCTGCGCCCGCGGGTCATCGAGGTCGGCCTCGACTACAATGTCGGCGCCGGCGGCAAGCGGCTTTCCGCCGCACAGCGGCAAAAAGCCGCTTTGGTCCGCGCGCTTGTAAAACGCCCGCAACTTTTGATCCTTAACAATGCGCTCGCCGTATTCGATGACCAGTCGCAGCGGCGATTGGTCACGCGGATTCGCGGCATCATGGCGGGCGCCGACCTCATATTGATCAGTGACAATGCGGGCCTGGCCCGCATGTTGGATCGCGTTGTGGTGATGAAGGAAGGCCGCGTCGTGGAACAGGGCTCGGTGGGCGAGCTCGACCGCGACGGCAGCCGCTTCCGGGAGCTTGCTGGTCAAAAGGTCGCTGTCGCGGCCTAACGGAGGACGAGATGGGCATTCAGGACGATGTGGAAGCGCTGAAGCGGATCCCGCTTTTCGCCAAGGTGGAACCGGCCAAGCTGAAGCTTCTGGCCTTCGCGGCGGAGCGCATCCAGTATCACGGGGGCGAGACGATCTTCCACCAGGGCGACCAGGCGGATGCCGCCTATATCGTGCTCGACGGCAAGGCGGAGATTCTGGTCGATACCGCGAACGGCCCCTTGAAGGTGGCGGAAATCGGCAAGGACGCTTTCGTCGGCGAAATCGGCATCCTCTGCGACGTGCCCCGCACCGCCACCGTCCAGGCGACCGAATGCACCACCACGCTGAAGATCACCAAGGATCTCTTCTATCGCATGGTCGCCGACTTCCCCTCGATCTCCCTCGAAGTCATGCGTGTCCTCGGCCAGCGCCTGGAACACATGAACGAACAGCTCAGGGACGCGGTGGCGAAGCAATAGGATCAAAAGGCGGATGGGTGCATTCCCACACGCTCTTGCACAATCGCCCCTGCTATGCGTCCACGACGATTGTAATTAGAGGGGTTCAGTTGGACGACCGATGACTATCCCTCTATAGGAATGGCCAAATCCAGTAGCAGTTTCGGCTGTAACGTCCAAGTCAAGGATGCGCCAAAGTTCTCGCGCGATTGGCTGATTGATATCGTACGGAGCACAAAGCCCTTCTGCCGGAAATCGGCCATGTATCAGTTCTAAAACTAACTTATTCGTTGCCTTTTCCAATAACTCGACATCTGCGTAACACGCCTTTAGGTGGTCATCTTGTAAATTGAGAACTTTAGAATTTGCCTTATCCATCTCCTCCCAGAGGCTTTCCGTTGACCCAAAATAACGCCAGCTGTCGCTTGTTGTCTTTAACGCTGACTCCGCTTGTTCCAATTTCGATGTCAATTGAGTGAGTGCTTTCTCAGATTCATCGATTTCCCACAATGTCTCTTTGTCGGTGAATTCACGGAACATCACAAATACCGACTGCCAGCTTTCTACGACAACACGAGGCGGCGGCGTGATGGAAATTACCGCACAGGCAGTCAACACCGCTTCATGTTTAGCGAACCATTTGACCATGATGGACATGATGGCCGTAAAAAATAATAGTGCTCCTACCGCTTGCCAAACATATGAAGGTAGCCCTAGGCGCAGAATTTCCAGCCCTTGGCTCAAGAACCCGTAGATTGTAAATGCGCCACCTATCACGGCTACAAGGCCGGACAAAGGGTAGGTTTTGCAGAATCGAAGGAAGGCTTCCATTCCCCGATTCTATCCGGACGACCGGATTCGTGCCTAGGGACTCCGCAACCGAAAAGCGTTAAGATTGTGTATGCGTTCTAAAACGATTTTGTGGGTAGTTGCTGCCAATGCTGCTGCATGGTGCGTCCTGTCACTTTGGGTCGGTGTAGCGATAGGCAGTGGCGAATGTGAAACCTATGCTCATGGCAATCCTGAGGGCCTTCCCCGCCTCCATGCGCTCATCCCATGTTGACTAGTTTGGACTGCCGATCACTGGGAGAGCATTTTTATTGCCCTCACTGCCGGAGCAACGTTGCTTCTGTGGTGGGTGACTCGAGATCTCGTTCGAGGCGCGGACGATACAGCTCGACGCCAGTTGCGCGCTTACATAGGCATTAAAGAAGGCCACATGGAGTTCAAGGGGCAACTCGACTATGTGGCAGTCAGAATAGAGATGTTTAACGCGGGGTCGACTCCGGCCCATAAATTCCGCTTTTCTATCTCCTGCGATATACGACCTGCTGAGGGGTACCTCGTGGAAGACGGCTCCCTTAAGAGTGCGGTGGAAGGTGGAATCCTCATGGTTCCCGGCGCATCAAGTTGGCTCAATTGCGGAGTGAAGATTAATGCAGCGGAGCGAAATGCTCTTAGGGCTGACACAAGCATTGTTCTGGTCCATGGCCTCGTCGAATATTCCGATTTATTTGGTGAAGACCGCTACTATAAGTTTTCGTTCATAAACCAGGCGATGCCTTCCGGGACACTTCATTGGGGACTTCAGCCCTCCAAGTTCCCGAGCGAAGCCAACTGATGGTGGCGAAGAGCTAGCCGCCTCCGCTTCGCGCCGGTCCGAAAGCCTACGGCATTTCGCGGTTTAAATCCCCCTCTCGTTCTTTTAATCTGGCGGTGCCTATTCGAGGAGAGATCATGTCCCAGGAACAGTCCGCCCACGATCACGAGCGGACTTCGTCGCAGAGCGGTTTCGCCATGCCGGAGTCGCTCCATGCCGATTTCGCGCGCGACGGCGTGGTCGTGGTGCGTGCGGCCTTCACCGATTGGGTCGAGATCTTGCGCGCGGGCTTCGAGCGCAATCTGGC
>DASYDA010000470.1:0-3772 GCA_036499865.1 Dongiaceae bacterium
TCGTCGAGCGCGCGATGGCCCGGATAGTCGAAAATCACATGGCGCACGCGTATCATCGTCGAATTCCGGCGCTGTAAAACGAGAACGGCCGGTCATCCGGTGCGGCGTGAAGCCGCGCGAAGGACCGGCCGATCGTAGGTCTAAATCGGCGTCAGAGACCGCCGAGGCACATATATTTGACGACCAGGTAATCCTCGATACCGTATTTCGAGCCCTCGCGGCCGATGCCGGATTCCTTCACGCCGCCGAAGGGCGCCACTTCCGTGGAGATGATGCCGGTATTGATACCGACGATGCCATATTCCACCTGCTCGGCGACGCGCCAGATGCGGCCGATATCGCGGCTGTAGAAATAGGCCGCGAGGCCGAACTCGGTGTCGTTCGCCATCGCGATGGCTTCGTCGTCGGTCTTGAAGCGGAACAGCGGCGCGACCGGGCCGAAGGTCTCCTCTTTGGCGACCGCCATCTTCGTCGTGACATCGGCGAGGATGGTGGGCTCGAAGAAGGTGCCGCCGAGCGTGTGGCGCTTGCCGCCGGCGATGATGCGCGCGCCCTTCTTCACGGCATCGGCGATATGCTCCTCGACCTTCAGGACGGCCTTCTCGTCGATCAGCGGGCCCTGCTGGGTCTCGCCCTTCAGGCCGTCGCCGACCTTCAGCTTGCCGACCGCAGCGGCAAGCTTTGCCGCGAAAGCATCATAGACACCGTCCTGGACCAGCAGGCGATTGGCGCAGACGCAGGTCTGGCCGGTGTTGCGATACTTGGAAGCGATCGCGCCTTCGACGGCGGCATCGAGATCCGAATCGTCAAATACGATGAACGGCGCGTTGCCGCCGAGCTCCATCGAGGTCTTCTTGACGGTGTTGGCGCATTGGCTCATCAGGATCTTGCCGACTTCGGTCGAGCCGGTGAAGGTCAGCTTGCGCACGATCGGGTTGCCGGTCATCTCGGCGCCGATCTCGCGCGCCGATCCGGTCAAGACATTGAACACGCCGGCCGGAATGCCGGCACGCTGCGCCAGTTCCGCAAGCGCCAGCGCCGAATACGGCGTCTGGGTCGCCGGCTTGAGTACGATGGGGCAGCCCGCGGCCAAAGCTGGGCCTGCTTTGCGGGTGATCATCGCGGCAGGAAAATTCCATGGCGTGATCGCGGCGACGACGCCGACCGCTTCCTTGGTGACGACGATGCGTTTGTCGGGTTGGAAAGTCGGAATCACATCGCCATAGATCCGCTTGCCTTCCTCGGCAAACCATTCGATGAAGGAAGCCGCATAGGCGATCTCGCCCCGGCTCTCCGCCAGCGGCTTGCCCTGCTCCGCCGTCATCAGGATCGCCAGGTCTTCCTGGTTTTCCATCATCAGGTTGAAGAACTTGCGCAGAATGACGGCACGCTCTTTTGCGGTTTTCTTGCGCCAGGCCGGCCAAGCGGCATTCGCCGCTTCGATGGCGCGGCGCGTCTCAGCCGTCCCCATGTTCGGGATGGTGCCGAGCGTCTCGCCGGTCGCCGGATTGCTTACGTCGATGCTCTTGCCGGAATCCGCATCCGCCCACTTTCCATCGATGAAGCATTGCTGCCGAAACAGGCTCTTATCCTTGAGGGGAAGCGGGGCCGCAGTCGGCGCCTTGGCGGCAGCTTGCGACATTGAAAGACCTCAGTCGGTTGTTGGAAAGCGCGGAGTATACGCCGCAAATTGGCAAAAGCAACGTAAGCGCGGCTTGGTCTGTTATGCAATAATATCAATGCATTATGAGAGGTTTCGCCGAATCAAGTTGATCGGATTTCGCCAGGAAAACCTGGGCCACTTTGCGCTGCAATTTGGCCTCGCTTCCCGGCGGAATACCCGCTCGCCTCAAAGATTTCGTCGTCTTTCAACGACTCCGGCGCGCCGATGTTCCGGCATCGATCAATAAAATAGGTGGGGAGCTACGCGGCGCGTTCAAGCGTCCAGCACACGTGCCGCGGCGAAGCCTGACCGGATGGCGCCTTCGATGGTGGCGGGCCATCCCGTCGCCGTCCAATCGCCGGCCAGAACCAGATTGGTCCAGCGGGTCGCCGGTCCCGGTCGGCGGAGAAGCTGCGACGGCGTCGCGGCAAAGGTCGCACGCTTTTCCTTGACCACGCGCCATGGCGGCAAACGATCGGGATCCAGGCGATAGGCGCGGGCGACCTCCCGCCAGATCGTCAGTGCAAGATCCTCGGCCGACCGGTCGATCAGGCGATCCGCGGCACTGGTGGTCGTGGAAATCACGCCTGGTTTCAGGAACACCCATTCCGCCGTACCGCCCAGCAGGCCGAGGAAACTGTGCGTCTGTCCCGGATACCGATCCAGGCGGAAATGCGCATTGATGATGGCGCGAAATTCGTTGGGCGCCGTCAGTTCGGGAATGAGATCGGTGGCGATCGGCGCGGTCACCGCCAGAATCACCTGGTCTTCCGCCTCCACGGGCAATTCGCCGCGGCCGAAATCAAGCGCCGAGACCTCGCTTCCATCAAAGCGGATCTCGCGCAGCCTCTGGCCGAAGCGAAACTCCCCGCCGCATCGCTCGATCATGGCGATGGCCGGGTCGACCAGGCTCTCGCTCAGACCCTCCTTCGGCATGATCGGGTGCAGGGCCGCCCCGCCCTTTCCGAAAGTCTCGGCGAAGATCGACCCCAGCAATTGCGCGGAAGCCTGTTCGGGCTCCGTATTCAAGGCAGCGACCGCGAGCGGCGCCCAGAGCCGATGGTAGATCGGCCGCGCGGTATTCACCGTCTGATGCAGCGTCATCGCCGGCACCGCGCGCATCAATTTCAGCGCATCGAGGTAATCGAGGATCGAGGTCCGGGCCACGCGGCGCTCCGGCACGAACAGCCACCAGGGAAACCGCCCCTCGGTCGGCCGCACGGACCACCGCTCCGAATTGCCGAGATCGAAGAAGTCATAGACCGCGCGATCCGCCGTTTCAAAAGTCGCGGCGGCGCCGATTTCCGCGACATAGGCCATGGCGGAGACATTGCCGCTCACCAGCAGATGGTTGCCGTTGTCGAGGCGGCAGCCCAGGGTCTCGTCAAAATACGAGCGGCAGCGTCCGCCCGCCTGCGCAGCAGCCTCATGAACGACGACCTTGCGGCCCGCTCGCGCGAGGCGCACCGCGGCGGCAAGCCCGGCCAGGCCGGCGCCGACCACATGAACGGTGCCGCGCATTAGAGAAATCCGTAGCGGAACGCCAGCCAGAGCTTCTGCCACTTCGGCAACTTGACCGGCTCCTTGAGATCGCGCCAATCGGCGGCGATCAGCTTCGTTAGGATCGCACGGTAGACGGCGCCCATGATCGCCGCAGGACGCATCGGTCTTTTGGCGCAACGCGTCATCGCGGCTCGCGCCTTGGCGAAATGATCGAGTGCCAGCGCCGCCAGATCCCGGCAGACCGGTCGAAGATTCGGATGCGCCAGCACGACCGTTGGCTCGGTCGTGGCGATGCCATGCTTCTCAAGCAATTCCCGCGGCAGATAGAGTCGGCCGCGCTCCGCGTCCTCCTGGATATCCCGCAGGATATTGGTCAATTGCAGCGCCCGACCGAGGTGGTGCGCGACGGTATCCGCTTCGGCCTCGGTCGCGCCGAAGGCCCGCACCGAAAGATGGCCGACCGCGCTCGCCACCCGGTCGCAATAGAGATCCAGCGTTTTGAGATCGGGGGCCTGGATCGCCGCTTCGGCATCCATTTCCATGCCGTCGATCACGGCGAGGAAATCCTGTTTGCGCAGGCGATATTCCTGCACCGGATTCAGAAGT
>DASYDA010000471.1:0-4001 GCA_036499865.1 Dongiaceae bacterium
GGCTTCGATCCCGCCGCATTCCTGCCGGGGGCCAGCGACAAGGCGGCCGTGGCATCGCTTGACGATCTGGTGGTGCATAACCGGAAATCGGCGAAGACCCATAGCGGCATCTGGCGCGACCTCGCCGTCCGCAAGCGGAAGACGGAAGTCGATCCGCAATTGGGCCCGATCGTCGAGACCGGCACCGCCAAAGGCATGCCGACGCCGATCACGCAGCGCCTGATCGCGCTGATCCACGATGTCGAAGACGGGCGCCGCCCGCTTGCGATCGAAACATTGGATGCGCTCGCCGAAGCGATGCCAAGCAAGTCGCACGCATGAGAGTTTGTTCATGAAGATTTCCTTCGAAGGGCGGCGCGCCCTCGTCACCGGCGCCGGGCACGGTTTCGGCCGGGCAATCGCCAAGGCTTTTGTCGAGAATGGTGCGCAGGTCTTTGCCTGCGACATCAATGGCGAAGGGTTGAAGGTCACCAAGGAGCTTTGCGGCAAGGCCTGCGAAACGCGCGTCGCCGATGTTTCGAACCGGGAATCCATTGCCGCCCTGGTCAAGGAGGCCAGCGCAAGCGGGCCGGTGGATATCCTGGTCAACAATGCCGGCGGCGTCCTCGGCCAAGTCGGCCGGCCGATCGAGCAGATCTCCGCCGCCGATTGGCAGAAGATCTTCGATGTGAACGTGACCGGCGCCTTCAATTGCGCGCAGGCCGTGGCACCCGGCATGAAACAGGCGAAACGCGGCCGCATCGTCAACATTTCCAGCGGCGCCGGATTGGGGATCAGCCTCACCGGCATCCAGGCTTATGCCTCGGCGAAAGCGGCGCAGATCGGGCTGACGCGGCAGCTTGCCCATGAACTAGGGCCGTGGGGCATCACCGTCAACAATGTGGCGCCGGGATTCGTGCGTTCGAACCCGACGACGGAACGCCAGTGGGAATCCTATGGCGCGGAAGGCCAGAAGCAGCTCGTCGAGTCGATCGCGCTGAAGCGGCTCGGCGCGCCGGAAGACATCGCGAACGCCGTGCTGTTCTTCGCCTCCGACCATGCCGGCTGGATCACCGGCCAGGTGCTGAGCGTGGACGGCGGCAAATGACCATGGAGCCGACGGAATATGTGACGGCGCATCGGGCGGATATCCTGGCCGACCTCGTCGCCTTCGCCAGCATCCCCAGCGTCAGCACCGACCCTGCTTATGCCGCGCATATCGCGGAGGCTTCCCAATGGGTGGCGGACCGCATGCGCTCGGCGGGCCTGGAGAATGTGCGCATCAACCCGACCGCCGGCCATCCTGTCGTCACCGGTGAGTGGCTGCATGCGGAAGGCGCTCCGACCATCCTGATCTACGGCCACTATGACGTTCAGCCCCCCGATCCCCTGGAGAAATGGAAGAGCGCGCCGTTCCAGCCCGAAGTGCGCGACAACCGCCTCTATGCCCGCGGCGTCTCCGACGACAAGGGGCCGATGCTGATCCCGATCAAGACGGCGGAAGCCTTCCTGAAGACGCGGGGCAGCTTGCCGATCAACATCAAGCTGGTGATCGAAGGCGAGGAAGAGCAGGGGAGCGCCCATCTCGGCGAATTCGTGCGCGCGCATGCGGCCGAATTGAAGGCGGATTTCGTGCTTTCCGCCGATGGCGCGATGTGGCGCCCCGACGAGCCCTCGATCACGGTCGCCAATCGTGGGATCGCCGAGCTGGAATTCACCGTGACGGGTGCGGCCAAGGATCTGCATTCCGGCCGGCATGGCGGCGGCATCGCCAATCCCTTGCAGGCGATCGCCAAGCTGGCGGCCAGCCTGCATGACGAGGAAGGGCGGGTTGCGGTCGCCGGTTTCTACGACCTGGTGCGTCCGGCGAGCAATGCCGCGCGGCGCGCCATCGCCGATCTGCCGTTCAGTGAGGAGGCCTATCTCAAGGCCATCGGCGCGCCTTCCGGTTTCGGCGAGGCTGGTTTCGGCCTGCTGGAGCGGCAATGGCTGCGCCCGACCCTGGAATTCAACGGCCTGGGCGGCGGCTATCTCGGGCCCGGCGGCAAGACCGTGATCCCGACCACGGCGGTCGCCAAGATCACCTGCCGCCTGGTGCCCGATCAGGATCCGGATGCGATCGTCGAAGCGGTTTCGCGGCATCTCCGGGAACATTGCCCGAAGGGCGTTACGCTGACGATCTCGCCCGGCGACCACGGCTCGAAGGCCTATGCGATTCCCGACGAGCATCCGGGACTGGCTTTGGCCGAGCGGGTGCTGGAGGAGGTCTACAGCCAGAAGAGCCTTCGGGTGCGCATGGGCGCCACGGTGCCGATCGGCTTGATCTTCCGCGAGGCGATCGGCGCCGAGACGGTCTTCTTTTCCTTTTCCACGGCGGATGAGGACTACCACGCGCCCAATGAATTCTTCCGCCTGCAGCGTCTGGATGACGGGCTGAAAGCCTGGATCCGCTATTGGGAGCTGTTGGGCGGCGAGGCGCGTTCCGCCTTCACGAAAGTTCGAAACGACTGAACAACAATTATCCATAACAGATAGGGGGACATATCATGAAACGCTTACTCGGTCAGATGACGGCGATCGCGCTTGCGCTCGCCGCTTTCGCCGCCGCAGATGACGCCATGGCGCTCAGCCGCGGCGGGAAGATGGTCTATGCGCGCAACGCGGATTCGCTTTTCCTCGATCCGGTGCTGTGCGAGCGCAATGTCGATATCTGGATCCTGACCAACATGTTCGACACGCTGCTGGAGCCCGCTGTCGACGGCAAGACCCAGATTCCCGGCCTGGCGACCAGCTATGAATTCTCGCCGGACGGCATGACCTTCACACTGAAGCTGCGCCAGGGCACCAAGTTCTCCGATGGCAGCTCGATCACCGTCGATGATGTGAAGTGGTCGCTGGACCGCGCGCGGGATCCTAATAACGGGACCTGGAACTTCACCCTGGAATCGATCGATTCCATCGAGACCAAGGGCGACGACACGGTGATCCTTCATCTGAAGCATCCAGCTCCGGCGCTCACGGCGGCACTGGCTGTCTTCAACAGTGGCATCATGCCGAAGAAGCTGTTCGAGGCATCTGCTGGCGCCACCGAGGCGGACAAGGCGAAAGCCTTCGCCGAGCATCCGATTAGCTCCGGCCCCTTCGTGCTCGACAGCTGGCAGCGCGGCACGCAGATGGTGCTGAAGCGCAATCCGAACTACTGGCAAATGGGCGAGGACGGAAAGCCGCTGCCTTATCTCGACGAACTCGACTTCCAGATCATTCCGGACGACGCCACCCGCATCTTGAAGCTGCAGGCGGGCGAAGTGGATGGCGCCGAGTTCATCCCGTATTCCCGGGTCGGCGAGATGAAGAACGATCCCAATCTCAACATGGAATTGTTCCCCTCCACCAAGGTCACCTATCTCGCGCTGAACATCCGGCCGAAGCTGAAGGATGGGAGCGACAATCCGCTCTCCGACGAGCGGGTGCGCCAAGCCCTGAATTATGCTGTCGACAAGGAAGCGATGATCAAGATCGTTACCTTTGGCGTCGGCAAGCCGCAGCAATCTTATATGTCATCCTCAACGCCGCTGGCTCATGCTGGCGGTCCAGTTTACCCCTACAACCTCGAAAAGGCGAAGGCGCTGCTGAAGGAAGCCGGTAAATCTGATGGATTCGCGTTAGACGCTCAGGGGCTTGCCGGCAGTGCCGATGAAATTGCTCAGCTTTCGACTCTCCAGCAAATGTGGGCGCCTCTAGGGGTCAAGCTTTCCATCGAGCAACAGGATAACGCGACGCAAGTCGCGCACTTCGATGGTGCCGATTTCCAGATCCAGACCGGCTACTGGACCGATGACATCGCGGATCCCAGCGAGATCACCTCGTATTTCGCCTATTATCCGACCACGGAATCGCAGCACAGCAGCTACAACGATCCCACCATCCAGAAGCTCTATGTCGATGGCCAGAAGGAGATCGACAAGGAAAAGCGCATCGCGATGTATGCGCAGCTCCAGGATATCTACATAAAGGCGGCGCCG
>DASYDA010000472.1:0-5376 GCA_036499865.1 Dongiaceae bacterium
AGGTCGAGGCCATGACCATGGCGGATCGCATCGTGGTCTTGAGCGCCGGCCGCATCGAGCAATACGGCTCGCCGCTGGAACTCTATGAGCATCCGGCCAATCTCTTCGTCGCCGGCTTCATCGGCTCGCCGAAGATGAATCTGGTGACCGGTGAGAATGCGTCGCGGGCCGGGGCCACAACCATCGGCGTGCGGCCGGAACATATCCGCGTCAGCCGCGACGGCGACGGCTGGGAGGGCAAGGTGGCGACCGCGGAGCATCTCGGCAGCGACACCTTCTTCTATGTCGATGTGCCGCAGATCGGCATCATCACCGCACGCTCCGTGGGCGAAATCGGCCTTGGCGTCGGCGACACCGTGCGCCTCTCGCCCGAACCGGGCCGGATCCATCGCTTCGACCAGGACGGCAAGGCGATCAACGGATGAAGCTGGAAGGCAAAGTCGCCGTGGTAACCGGCGGTGCGCGCGGCATCGGACGCGCCATCGCCGAGCGCTATCTCGCCGAAGGCGCCACGGTCGCCATCGCCGATCTCGATGCGCGGGAGAGCGAGAGCGTGGTGGCCAATTCCAACGGCAGGGCTTTCGCGGTGCCGCTCGACGTCACCAAGCAGTCTTCGATCGATGCCATGGTGAAGACTGTGAGCGATGATGCCGGTGGCATCGACATCCTGGTCAACAACGCGGCGGTCTTCGATCTCGCACCCATCGTCGAGGTCTCCGAGAAGAGCTGGGATCTGCTGTTCGCGGTCAACACCAAGGGCCTGTTCTTCACGCTGCAGGCGGTGGCCAAACAGATGATCGCGCAGGGAAGGGGCGGGAAGATCATCAACATGGCCTCGCAGGCGGGACGGCGCGGCGAGTCCCTGGTCTCGGTTTATTGCGCGACCAAGGCGGCGGTGATCAGCCTCACGCAATCCGCCGGCCTCGATCTCATCAAGCATCGCATCAACGTCAACGGCATCGCGCCGGGCGTGGTCGATACGCCGATGTGGGCGGAGGTCGATGCTTTGTTCGCAAAATACGAGAAGCGCCCGATCGGCGAGAAGAAGCGCCTGGTCGGCGAGGCGGTGCCGTTCGGCCGCATGGGCCTCCCCGAGGATCATACCGGTGCCGCCGTTTTCCTGGCATCGCGCGATGCCGACTACATCGTCGCCCAGACGTTCAACGTCGATGGCGGCAATTGGATGAGTTGAGTGAAGAGAGAAGCACCATGTATTTAGAGAAGTTCAAGCTGATCGATCGCGTCGCCCTGGTGACCGGTGGCGGCCGCGCCATCGGCCTCGCCTGCGTCCAAGCCCTGGCGGAGGCCGGAGCCAAGGTGATCATCGCCGATAACGATCCCGCCGTGGCCGCGGAAGGCCAGAAGGAGATGAAGGCGAAGGGCTATGCGGTGGACATCGTCCAGATGGACGTCACCAACACCAAGCAGGTCAGCGCCGCCGCCAACGAGGTCGTCGCCAGGCACGGCAAGATCGACATCCTGGTCAACAATGCCGGCATCGCCCGCAGCGAGACGCCCGCCGAGGCCGTGGCCGACGAGCATTGGCTGAACGTGATCGACGTCAACCTGAACGGCACCTTCTGGTGCTGCCGCGAATTCGGCAAGCACATGCTGAAGGCGAAATCCGGCGCCATCGTCAATATCGGATCCATGTCGGGCTTCATCGTGAACAAGCCCCAGGAGCAGAGCTATTACAACGCCTCCAAGGCCGCGGTGCACCACCTCACCAAGTCCCTGGCGGCGGAGTGGGGCGCCCGGGGGGTCCGGGTCAATGCGGTGGCGCCGACCTATATCGCCACCCCTTTGAATGCCTTCGTCAAATCGAAACCGGCCATGTATGATGCCTGGATCGGGGGTACGCCGATGGCGCGCCTGGGCGAAGTGGAAGAGATCGCCTCGGTCGTGCTGTTCCTGGCCTCCGACGCGGCGAGCCTGATGACCGGCAGCATCGTTCTCGCCGATGGGGGATATACCTGCTGGTGATCGGCATGGGCGAGGCAGCGTGGCGTCAGAGACAAAAAAGGCTTTCATCGGCGTCGATGTAGGCACCGGCAGCGCCCGGGCGGGCATTTTCGACCATCAGGGCAATCTGCTGGCGACGGCGAAACATCCGATCGTCCTCTGGCAGGAACCCGGCGATATCGTCGAGCAGTCTTCCGAAGGTATCTGGGGCGCCTGCGCCGCTTCGGTGAAAGCCGCCATGGCGGAGGCGAAGCTCTCGCCGGATTCGATCGGCGGCATCGGCTTCGACGCCACCTGCTCGCTGGTCGTGCTGGACGATAAATCGCGGCCGGTCACCGTCAGCCGCTCCGGCGATCCGCAGCGCAATGTCATCGTCTGGATGGATCATCGCGCCACCGAACAGGCCGAGCGGATCAGCAGGACCGGCCATGAAGTGTTGCGCCATGTCGGCGGCATCATCTCGCCGGAAATGGAGACGCCGAAAATTCTCTGGCTGAAGGAGCATCTGCCGGAGAGCTATCGCGCGGCGGGACAATATTTCGATCTGGCCGATTATCTGAGCTATCGCGCCACCGGCGATGCCGCGCGCTCGATCTGCACCATCACCTGCAAATGGACCTATCTCGCCCATGAGCGGAAATGGAGCGACAGCTATTTCCGCGAGATCGGTTTGCCCGAGCTCATCGAGAACAATTATGCGCGAATCGGCAATCGGATCGTCGAGCCGGCGGCGTCTTTGGGTTCCGGCCTGACGCAGAAAGCCGCTGCCGATCTCGGCCTGGAAGCCGGCACCCCCGTGGGCGCCTCGCTGATCGATGCCCATGCCGGCGCTGTCGGCACCATTGGCGGACGCGGGAGCAATGACGGGCCGAAAGTCGATGCCTTGAATCGCCTCGGCTATATCATGGGCACTTCCGCATGCATCATGGCCTCGACCGCTGAGCCTCGTTTCGTGCCCGGTGTCTGGGGTCCGTATTTTTCCGCCATGCTGCCCGGCCGCTGGCTGAACGAAGGCGGCCAATCCGCGGCGGGGGCGGGGATCGATTTCCTGGTGCGGGCGCATCCGGCTTATGCGGAGACGGCGGCGGCGGCCGAAGCAGCTGGCGAGCCACTTCTCGAATATCTGGAACGCCGGACCATCAACCATGCCGGCAACCTTTCCGCCGCGGCCATGCGGGCGACGGATATCCATGTCCTCCCGGAATTCCTCGGCAACCGCTCGCCCTTCGCCGATCCGGATGCGCGGGCGATGATCGCCGGCCTCGATCTCGACCGCGGAATCGAAAGCCTGGAGCGGCTCTATGTCGCGGCGCTCTGCGGCCTCGCTTACGGCTTGGCGGATGTCGTCGAGGCGATGCGCGCACAACAGATTTCCTGCGGCCTCATGGTGATCAGCGGCGGCGCCAGCCACAGCCCGCTGGTCCGCCAGATCATGGCGGATACGACGGGGCTGGCGGTCGCCTTGCCGGCCACCGCGGAACCGGTGCTGCTGGGCGCCGCCATGCTGGGGGCGGTCGCCGGCGGCGCTTACGCCTCGATCGATCAGGCGATGGAATCCATGTCGCGCATCGCCGAGGTGACGCAGCCGAATCGGGGTGAGATCGCAGAATTCCACGCCGCCAAACGGCGCATCTATGCCCGCATGCAGGTGCTGGATCGCGAAAGCCGGGAAGCGATGCGGCCCTTCGCGAAGCAGCCGGACTGACACCGGACTACTTGTTCAGCTTGTTGAGATCCCTCTGAACCTCCTGTTTTCGCCCGGAATCGGCGTATTGATGATCGGGCCGGATCGCGATCGACAAGGCCTTTTCCAGGAAAGGCTTCGCTTCCTCCTTGTCGCCCTGCTCCAGCAGGAAATCGCCGTAGAAGAAATTGACGTCGATCGCGTTCGGCGCCAAGGCCAGCGCCTTGTCGAGATAGACCTTGGCCTGCTTGTCGTCGCCGAAGCCGACCGGCCAGGCGGGGACCTTGTAATAAAGCACGCCAAGCGCGGTATAGGCGCCGGCGCCCAGCGCCTTCTCATCGATCTTCGCCGCGGCCAAGGCGGCATCGCGTGCGTGTTCGGCAAGATCGAGCGCTTTCAGGCCGCCTTCGGCCTTCGCGAATGAACTGAGCGTGATGGCCTGCCAGATCAAGGGTTCGGCGGCTTGGGGATATTGCTTCACCAAGGCGGCGACCTTGTCGCTCAAATCCGGATACCGGCCGAGCTGGTCCTTCTTGTGCATGCCGTAATAGACGCCCGCCCATTCCTTTTCATAGGCGGCGAGATTCGCCGACATGTCCTGCGCCCGCGCGAGGCCGACCGACCCCACCATCAGGAGTGCGACAAACAGTGTGACGGCCAATTTTCTCATAATGACTTCCTATACAGTGCGGCGGACTACCGGTTTCCGGCACTAACCTTTCCCATTCGTGACATTTCCCGCATTTTGCGCCACTCACATATCCGGCAACGTGCAATTCGCAATTTGCAATGCGCTGATTTGTCGTCCCCAATCTTGATTGAAGCATGGGCCTTGATCCAAGCATGGGCCTTGATCCACGCGCCTGTCTGGCTATGGTGGCGGTCCGCCGCGGGAGGCCGCCGATTGCTGCCCATATAAAATGGGTTGTTCCTGAAAGGGTTAAGTTGCCGATCCAAGAAGACATGGCCAAAAAGAACCAGGCCGAAGAGGATGAGGGAGGGGTGGCGAAGACCGGCAATCCGAGTTTGATCCATCGGCTGCGCGCGCCGGTTTCTATCGTCGTGTCGCTCGCCGTCATCGCGCTCGCGGTCTATGGGTTGCATCACGCGCTGCGCAATGTATCGCTGAACGAAATCCTGGCGGCCTTGCAGGGTTTAACCAAGGCCCAGATCGCGCGGGCGGCTTTTTTCACCTGTGCCAGCTTCGCCGCCATCGCGATTCAGGAATTTTTTGCGCTGAAGACGGCGGGGCATCCGCAGCCGCTGCATCGCGCCGCGATCGGCGGGCTCATGGCCCAGGCCATCGGCCATTCCACGGGATTCTCGGTCGCGATCGGCGGGGGATTGCGATACCGGTATTATTCCCGGTTCGGCGCCACCTTGGCCGATGTGGCGAAGGTGCAGGCCTCGTTCAGCGGCACGCTCGCTTTGGCGCTGGGCTTTCAACTGGGGACAGCAATGTTGCTGCATCCTTACCTGCTCAACCATGCGATCAAGCTTTCGCCGCTGCTCATCCGCACCATCGGCGCGATGCTTGTGCTGGTCGCCGCAACGGTGCTGGCGCTGACGGCGCGGACCAAACCCTTGCGCCTGTTCGGAACCGAACTGGAACTGCCGCCTTTCAAGCTCTTGGCGCCCCAGGTGGTCTGCTCGATCCTGGATATCGCGTTTCTCTCCGCGGCCGCGCAGTCGCTGCTGCCCTTGGCTTTGGGCGCGCATTACACGCGGGT
>DASYDA010000473.1:0-4090 GCA_036499865.1 Dongiaceae bacterium
GCAGCAGGTCGATGCCCTGCTGAAGGAAGCCGGCACCGACAAGACCAAGATCTTGAAGGCCAATATCTGGCTGGCGGACATGTCCACTTTCGCCGAGATGAACAAGGCCTGGGGCGAGTGGGTGGCGAAAGGTCACGCGCCTGCCCGCGCCACTGTCGAATCCAAGCTGGCGGGGCCAAATTGGAAGGTCGAAATCATGCTTACCGCCGCGATCTGAACACCGCATTCAAGCCGAGGAGATTGTAATGGAAACCGTCAATCTGGGCCGGACCGGCCTCAAAGTGAGCAGGCTTTGCCTCGGCTGCATGACCTACGGCTCGAAGGAATGGCGCGAATGGGTTCTGCCCGAAGCCGAAGGCCGGCCCTTCATCAAGCGGGCGCTGGACCTCGGCTTCAACTTCTTCGATACCGCGAACATCTATTCCAACGGCGTCAGCGAGGAGATCCTCGGCCGCGCGGTGCGCGACATGGCGCGACGCGAGGAACTGGTGATCGCCACCAAGCTGCACAATCACTGGCGCAAGGATGCCAATGCGAAAGGCCTGTCGCGCAAGGCGGTCATGAACGAGATCGATGCCAGCCTGAAGCGGCTCGGCATGGACTATGTCGATCTCTACCAGATCCATCGCTGGGACTACACGACGCCGATCGAGGAGACCATGGAGGCGCTGCACGACGTGGTGAAGGCCGGCAAGGTCCGCTATATCGGCGCCTCCTCCATGTATACATGGCAATTCGCCAAGGCGAACCGCGTGGCGGCCCTGAACGGCTGGACCGAATTCGTCTGCATGCAGCCCCAATACAACCTCATCTATCGCGAGGAAGAGCGCGAGATGCTGGCTTATTGCAAGGACGCCGGCATCGGCGTCATCCCCTGGTCGCCGCTGGCGCGCGGATTCCTCGCCGGCAACCGGCATCTCCAGGGCGGAGAGACCGCCCGCGCCAAATCCGACGATTTCGCGAAGAAGATGTATTACCAGCCGGACGATTTCGCGGTCGCCGACCGCCTCGCCGAAGTCGCCAAGGAGCGCGGCCTGCCGCCCATGCAGATCGCGCTTGCCTGGGTGCTTTCAAAACCGGTCATCACCGCGCCGATCATCGGTGCCAGCAAGCCGCAACACCTGGATGACGCGGCAGCAGCCTTGTCAGTGAAGCTGAGCGATGAGGAGATCAAGCGGCTGGAGGAACCCTACAAGCCGCATGCCGTGTCCGATCACAGTTAACTTTGGCCGGCGACGGCCACATCTTCGATCGTCATCTGGACGCTCTCGCGACCCTGCCAATTGTCCACGCGGAGATGGCCGGCCACATGCAGCGGCGGCGCGTTGCGGCCGCCAAGCAGCGTGCGGCCTAGCTCGGTCTGCGCGGAACGGAAGGCAATACCCTTGATCCGCACACTATCGCTGCCTTCGATCTGGCAGCGCACGTGATCGCTGCCGACAAGATCGGCAAAGGCGATGCGCACGTTCTGCAAGGCGAAGCGCGGCTCGGCATTCCCGGAACCGAACGGGGCCAGCCGGTCGAGCATGGTGACGAAATCCGGTGAAGCTGCGCGAGGCTGCAACGCGCCGTCGAGATCGAGCACGGCACGGGGTGGCGCGCCGTTGAAATGATCCCCGATGCGGCGGTCGATAAAGTCGCGCAAAGCGTCCAGGCGATCCGCGGTGGCCTCGAATCCCGCCGCCATGGCGTGGCCACCGCCTTTGGCGATGATGCCGCTCTCCCGCGCCGCGATGATCGCATTGCCGAGATGGAAGCCGTTGGTGGAGCGCCCTGATCCCTTGCCCATTCCCTCTTTGAGAGCGACGACGCAGACTGGGCGCTCATAGCGCTCCTTCAGCCGCCCGGCGACGATGCCGATGACGCCGGCATGCCAGCCTTCTGCCGCGACGAAGATGAGATGCGGGCTGCGGCTCGCCTGCTCGTCCGCCAGCTTGATCGCGGATTCCAGGACTTGGGCTTCGATCTCCCGCCGCTCGGCATTCAAGGCATCGAGCTCGCGGGCAAGCTGCATGGCTTCAACGGGGTCCTCCGTCGAAAGCAACCGCGCACCGAGATCCGACCGCCCCACCCGCCCGCCGGCATTGATGCGTGGCCCGAGCAGGAAGCCGCAATGGAACGCCGTCTGCCGTTCCGTGACCCCGGCGACCTCGGCAAGGGCGCGCAATCCGATATTCCCGCGCTGCGCCACGACCTTCAGCCCCTGGGCGACCAAAGCTCGGTTGACGCCGGTCAGAGGCACCACATCGCAGACCGTGCCCAGTGCGACCAGATCCAGCCATTGCATGAGATCGGGTTGCGGGCGTTCGGGCGTATACCAGCCGCTCTCGCGCAAATGACGATTGACCGCCACCGCCAACAGGAAGGCGACGCCGACCGCCGCCATCTGGCCGTAGCCCGCCGTCTCATCGAGCCGGTTGGGATTGATGACCGCCGCGGCTTGCGGAAGCTGCGGTTCGGCAACATGGTGATCGACCACGACAACGTCGAGGCCCGCATCTTTCGCCGCCAGCAACGGCGCGAAGGCCGTGATCCCGCAATCCACCGTGATGACGATCTGCGCGCCCTCAGCCTTCAGTTTCAGCAAGGCCGGCGCGTTGGGGCCGTAACCCTCGGCGTTCCTGTCGGGCACATAGAGGCGAACCGGTTTCGCGCCCACGGCCTGAAGGAAACGGCGGAGCAAGGCTGCGGAAGTCGCGCCGTCCACGTCGTAATCGCCGAAGATGGCGATCTGCTCGCCGCGCTGGAGGGCGGAAGCGACGCGCGCCGCAGCCGAGGTCATGTCGTGGAAGCGCGACGGGTCCGGCAGCAGATCGCGCAGCCGCGGTTCCAGAAAGCTCGGCGCGCTGTCCAGGTTCTGCCCGCGCGCCGCCAGCAGGCGGCCGATCGGCTCCGGCAGCTGCAATCGCTGGGAAATCGCCAGGGCCATGCGCTCATCCGACGGCCGCTGCCGCCAGAACTTGCCGGTGACCGACCGGGAAACCCCAAGAAAGGGCTTGGGATCGTCGGCGCCGGAGGCGCGAGTCGCGGCTAGAGCTTGCATGCGGGCAGTATATCAGCCCCCAGCCTGCTGACAGGCTTAAATGCCGTTCAGCCCCGCTGATCGAAAGGCGTCTTGATGTCCCAGTTGTGATGCGCCTCGATGATCCGGACCGTGCCAGTCTTGGAGCGCATGACGATGGAATGGGTCATGGCCGTCGCCGTGGAGCGGCGCACGCCGCGCAGCATCGGGCCGTCGGTGACGCCGGTCGCGGCGAACATCACGTCGCCCTTCGCCAGGTCCAGCATCGAATATTTGCGATTGAGGTCGGTGACGCCCCATTTCTTGGCCCGCGCGCGCTCGTCGTCATTGCGGAACAGCAAGCGGCCTTGCATCTGCCCGCCGATGCAGCGCAGAGCCGCCGCCGCCAGGACGCCTTCCGGCGCGCCGCCGCTGCCCATATAGAGATCGACGCCGCTGCCCTTTTGCGACGTCGCGATGACGCCGGAAACATCGCCGTCGGAGATCAGCATGATGCGCGTGCCTGCGGCGCGCACCGCCGCGATCAGTTCGGCATGGCGCGGGCGATCCAGGATGCAGACCACGAGGTCGCGGATATCCATCTTCTTCGCCTTGGCGAGGCTCTTCAAGTTTTCCTCCGGCGAGCGGTCGAGATCAACCACGCCTTCGGGAAGGTCCGCGCCCACGGCGATCTTGTCCATATAGACATCCGGGGCGTTCAAGAAACCGCCCTCCTCCGCCATCGCGATAACGGCCAGCGCATTGTGGCCGCCCTTCGCGGTGATGGTGGTGCCTTCCAGCGGGTCCAGCGCGATATCGATCTTCGGTCCGCCACCGCCGACCTTTTCACCGATATAGAGCATCGGCGCTTCGTCGCGTTCGCCCTCGCCGATCACCACCGTACCGTCGATGGCGAGGCTGTTGAGCGCCGTCCGCATCGCATCCACTGCCGCCTGGTCGGCGGCCTTCTCATCGCCACGGCCCATCAGCCGCGAAGCCGCCAAAGCCGCCGCTTCGGTGACACGAACCACTTCAAGGGCCAGGTTGCGATCCATCATCCTTACCTTCCATTACGCCGTATCGCGCCGC
>DASYDA010000474.1:0-4664 GCA_036499865.1 Dongiaceae bacterium
CGATGGGGACGGCGCCGGTGATCACGGATGGCGATCTGACGCTCGGCGAATCCGGGGCGATCGTCGACTATGTGATCCAGACCTATGGCAAGGGACGGCTGGCGGTGAAGCGCGGCGAGGCCGGATTCACCGACTATGTCCACTGGTTTCATTTCGCCAACGGCACGCTGCAGCCGAACGCGGCGCGGGTGATGTTCCTTGAGCGGGCCGATCCCTCCGGAGAAGGCGCTCTGCTGCGGGCGGCGAAAGAACGCTTCGATCTTGTTCTTTCCACGATGGAGAAACGGCTTAGCGCGGCGCCCTATCTCGCCGGCGCCGAGTTGACGGCGGCCGACATCATGTCCGTGTTCTCGCTGACGACCATGCGGCTCTACAGGCCGTTCGATCTCTCGCCTTATCCGAACATCCTCATTTATCTGCAGCGGATCGGCGCGCGATCGGCTTATCAGCGGGCGATGCAGAAGGCGGATCCGGATATGACGCCGCTGCTCGGGGCCAAGGTCGGGTAACGTCGCTTGGGGGAGGGGATGACGGAGCGAACTCGGTGAGCCCTCGCCCCCAAGCGAGTCTGCCGGCAGGCGTCAGCGGATGATGGGATCGGTGGGCGAGACGGTGCGGTTTTGCAGGGTCGGGCGGTCGAGGCGGAATTCCGGCGGAGCGGCGATGCCTTCCATGACATCGGCGACCAGGCGGCCCAAAGCGGGGCCGAATTTGAAGGCGTGGCCGGAGCAGCCGCAGGCGAGCGTGATCGGGCCACGATTGTCCACCACGAAGTCCGCATCCGGGGTCATGGTCCAGGGATGGCGTTGGGTGCGCTGCACCTTGCGCGGCATGCCGGGGACCCGCAGCGCCAGCCATTCCAGGATACGGAGCTCCTCGCCCGGATCCGGTTGCCATTCGGTGACATCGGGATCCCATCCCGCCGAACCGGCATCGAAGGCGATCTTGTAGCCGATGCCGGGCACCGGATGGCCGTAGACCCCGCCCCGCTCATCCACCTCCCATTCGGCAATGCCCGGCCGTTCCGTGACCGCGGGCGCGTCCAGAAAAGTCACCTGGGCGACGGCCGGCGCCAGCGGGAGCTCGATGCCGAGATCGGCCAGCAACGCGCCGCTCCAGGGACCGGCGGACAGCACGACGCGTTCGGCGCGCAGCTGGCGCTTGTCGGTGATGACGGTGACGCCGGCGGATTCCGGAACGATGCGCTCGACGCGTTCCGGCGAAAAGATGGCGACGCCCTGGCTCCTCGCCGCCTCGGCCATGGCGAGCATCCCCTGCTCCGCCAGGACCGTGCCGCCATCGGCGTGGAACAGCCCGATTTCGCCGCGACGCGGCGCCAGTTCCGGCATCAGCCGGCGCAGCTCCGCCGCGTCGCATTCGCGGATCCAGGCATCCAGGCCGCGAACCGTCTTGTAGATCGATTCGAGCTTCGCCGGAGGCCCGAGATCGATCTGCCCGGTGAGGTGCAGGATGGTGCGGCCGGTCTCCGTCTCGAGATAGCGCCAGCTTTCCAGCGCTTCCTGTGCCAGCTTCACATAGAAAGGCTGGTCATAGGCGATGCGGATGCTGCGCGAGAGGCCGGTCGAGGATGTGACGGGATGGCCGCTGCCCAGGCGATCGACGGCCGCGACCTTGCGCCCGCGCCGCGCCAGTTCCAGCGCCGTCGCAAGTCCGAAGACGCCGGCTCCGACGACCACGCAATCAAAGGACTGTGTTTCTGGCAAGCCCTACTTTACCGCGCCCATGGTGAGTCCACGCACCAGATGACGCTGCACCAGAAGCGCGAAAATGACAATGGGGAGCGCACCGATAACCCCGGCGGCCGACATCGAGGCCCAATCGGTGTCGATGCGGCCGATCAGCGTCGCGGTGCCGCGGGGCATGGTCATGGCGCGCGGCGTCGCGGTCAGCACCAAAGCGAAGAGGAATTCGTTGAAGGTGACGATGACCGCGAAGATGGCGGTCGCCGCGAGGCCGGGCGCCGCCAAAGGAAGCGCGATGCGGCGGAAGGCGTTGAATCGGGACTCACCGTCCACCATGGCCGCCTCCTCGAGATCGACCGGAATCTCGCGGAAGAAGCTCTCCATCATCCAGACGCAGAAAGTGATGTTGAAGGCGGTATAGGTGATGATGAGGCCGAGCCAGGAATCCAGGAGATGCAGACTCAGCATCAGCAGATAGACCGGGATCAGGATGACCACCGGCGGCACGATGCGCAGCGTCAACAGCGAGAGACCGATCTTGCGCTCCAGCCGGTATTTCAAGTGGAAGCGTGCGATGGCATAGGCGCCGAGCGACCCCGCGATCAGCGCCAGGATCACAGAGACCGCGGTCACCGCCAGCGAATTCATCAGATAAGCGCCGAATTGCTTCTCGGAAAAGAGATGCGTGTAGTTGTCGATGGTCCAGACATGCGGATAGAGCGTCGCATCCTGGGTGATCTCCTTGTTCGACTTGAACGAGGCCGCGACCATCCAGTAGATCGGCAGCAGCACGATCGCCAGCAACACAGTGAAGACGGCGGCGCGGATCGCGGAGAGTTTCCAGTTCGTGTTCATTCAGGTCCTGCCCGCTTTAGCATCCGGACGGCGAACAGCGCAAAGGCCAGGATCATGAGCCCTATGGTCACGAACAAGGCGGCGGCATAGCCGGTCTGCTGGAACTTGAACGAGGTGTCGTAGCCGAAGATCGAGACCAGCTTGGTCGCCTCCCCCGGCCCGCCATGGGTCAGCACGAAGACCTGGTCGAAAGTACCGAAAGCGTCGATGGTCCGCAGCACGATGGCGATGGCAAGGACCGGCCGCAGCATCGGCAGGGTGTGATCGACGAAGGTGCGCCAGGGGCCGGCGCCATCCACCCGCGCTGCCTCGAAAGGCTCCTGCGGCAGGGATTGCAACCCGGCGAGCAGGATCAAGAACATCAGCGGCGTCCATTCCCAGACATCGAGCGCCACCAGGCCGATGAAGGCCCGCATCGGCTCGCCCAGGATCTGCACCTGATCGCCGCCCATGGCTTCGGAGAAGGCGGTCAGCATGCCGGCATCGCTCGCATAGATCAGACGGAACACGATGGCGACCACGACCGGCGTGATCACCATGGGGATGATCAGCACCGTGCGCAGGAAACGGATGCCGTAGAATTCGCGCAGGCAGAACAAAGCCAGCGCCAAGCCCAGCACGGTTTCGAAGGCGACGGAGAAGAAGACGAAGCGGACCGTTACCCAGAGCGAGTTCAGGAACTGGGGGTCGCTCCAGAGCTGGATGTAATTGTCGAGGCCGACATTGGCGATCGGCTTGCCGTAGCGGTAAAGCATCGTGCTCGCGCGCAGGCCGTTCCAGAGCGGATAGACCAGCACGCAGAGCACGATCAGCACACAGGGCGCCAGCAGCAGGTAGGGCAGAGCCAGATCGAGCCCTGCCCCCTGCAGCCGGTCTTTGCGCTTCATTTGCGCTCCGAGTTTGACCGCGTCGGTCATTCCCAATCCTTCTCTTGGGCGCAATCGCTCACTTATAGTATCCGGCCTGGGTAAGATAATCCTTCACCTGCCCGGCGGCGACGTCCAATGCGGCGCCACCACCCGAACCGGCCTGCAGCGCCTTGTTGAGCTGGATCCCAAGCAGCTCCTCGATCTTCGACCAATCCGGCGTTCGTGGCCGGGGCAGGCAGCCGGCGTCGAGCTGCTTCAGCGCCACCGGAATCAGGCGGTTGCCTGGATCGGAAACGGCGAAACCGCTGCGCTTCACCGGGATGGAGCCCGCTTCCGCCAGCTTGGCCTGGGTGGCCGGGCTGCAATACCACTTCAGGAACTCGATCGAGTTCGCTTTGTTGGGTGCGGATTTCGGTACGCCGGCGATGAAGATGCCCATCTGCGAGATGGCCTTCTCCTGCTTCGGCACCACGCCGAAATCGAGCTTGCCGACGATCTTCGACTGCGCCGGATCGTCCGATTTGATGGCATTGCCGGAATACTGAATGATGGCCCCGGCATCGCCGCCGAGAATGGCGGCGCCTTCCTGGTCGGAATCGAATTCGACCACGCCCGGCGCGGTGTTCTGCTTCATGGTACCGACGAAGAAGTCGGCCGCGGCCTTGCCCGCCGCAGAATTGAAGATCGGGTTCCATTTGTCGTCGAAGAAATCGCCGCCGAAAGACAGCAATATCGGGGACCAGCTCGCCACGATCGGGCTACCCGTGACGCCACGGAAGACGATTGGATATTTGATCTTGCCGGCGGCCACGCCCTCCTTGCCCTTGGCAATCAGCTCGTCCCATGTAGCCGGGGGACTTTTGCCATAGACGTCATTGCGATAGGTCAAGGTCTGCAGATCGCCCACGAAGGGCACACAAATCAGTTTAGGCTCCGCGGACTCGAAACCCTTCACCCGTGGGCCCTGGCGCGGCGGCCAATAGCCCATATCGACCATGGCGCCGATCCAATCCTTGTCATTGCCGTCGATGCCGCCGGCGCCGAGATCTTCCAGCACTTCCGCCGCGCCGAATTGCGGCACCCAGGGATCGTCCAACAGATAGAGATCGTACTGGCCGGCGGCGTTCTGCGCGTCGGCGAACCATTTCTCCAGTGTTACGCCGTATTCGTCTTCCAGGAACGTGATGTCGAACCCGGCTTCGGATTTCGCCAGCGGAAGGATCTTATCCTTCAGCGG
>DASYDA010000475.1:0-4684 GCA_036499865.1 Dongiaceae bacterium
ATCATCGAGACGCCGATCATCTCGAACTTCAAGGAAGGCCTCACCGTGCTCGAGTACTTCAACTCGACCCACGGCGCCCGCAAGGGTCTGGCCGACACCGCCTTGAAGACGGCGAACTCGGGTTACCTGACCCGCCGACTGGTGGACGTGGCGCAGGACGCGATCATCACCGTCGAGGATTGCGGCACCGAAGACGGGCTCACCGTGAAGGCGGTGGTCGAAGGTGGAGAGGTCATCGCGCCGCTTGCCGAGCGTATCCTCGGCCGTACCGCGGCCTGGGACGTGAAGGATCCGCTCTCCGGCAAGGTGGTGGCGAAGGCCGGCACCCTGATCGACGAAGCGCTGGTCGATGCGATCGACCGGGCCGGCATCGACGTGGTGAAGATCCGCTCGGTGCTGACCTGCCAGGCGCATACCGGCGTCTGCGGCAAGTGCTATGGACGCGACCTCGCACGCGGGACCGCGGTCAATATCGGCGAGGCGATTGGCGTCATCGCGGCGCAGTCGATCGGCGAGCCGGGCACGCAGCTGACCATGCGCACGTTCCACATCGGCGGCGCCGCCCAGCGCGGCGCCGAACAGTCGTCCATCGAAGCGACCTTCGACGGCGAACTGCAGGTGCGGAACCGCAACGTGGTCATCAACAGCGAAGGCCTGCCGGTGGTGATGGGTCGCAACTGCGAGTTGGTTCTGGTCGATGACCAGGGCCGCGAGCGGGCGAAGCATCGCGTGCCCTATGGCGCGAAGCTGCTGCATGACCAGGGTGCCAAGGTTACCAAAGGCCAGAAGCTGGCGGAATGGGATCCTTATACGCTGCCGATCCTCACCGAGCGCGACGGTATCGTGAACTACATCGATCTCGTCGAAGGCGTGTCGGTGCGCGAAGTCATGGACGAAACCACCGGCATTTCCAACCGCGTGGTCATCGACTGGAAGCAGCAGCCGCGCGGCAACGATCTGCGTCCGCGCATCACTCTGCGTGATGCAAAGGGCGACCTGATCATGCTGCCGAACGGGCTGGAAGCGCGGTACTTCCTCTCGGTGGACGCCATTCTCTCGGTCGAGAACGGCGCTCCGGTCCGTGCCGGCGACGTGTTGGCCCGCGTGCCGCGCGAAGGCTCGAAGACCAGGGACATCACCGGCGGTCTGCCGCGGGTGGCGGAACTGTTCGAGGCCCGCAAGCCGAAGGATTTCGCGATCATCAGCGAAGGCTCCGGCCGCGTCGAGTTCGGCAAGGACTACAAGACCAAGCGTCGGGTCGTGGTGGTTCCCGAGGATGCCAGCGAGGCGCCGAAGGAATATCTGATCCCGAAGGGCAAGCACATCTCGGTGCAGGAAGGCGACTACGTCCAGCGGGGCGATTTCCTGATGGACGGCAGCCCCGTGCCGCATGACATCTTGAACGTGATGGGTGTCGAGGCCTTGGCGCAGTACCTGATCAACGAGATCCAGGAGGTCTATCGGCTGCAGGGCGTGAAGATCAACGACAAGCATATCGAAGTGATCGTCCGCCAGATGCTGCAGAAGATCGAAATCTCCGATCCGGGCGACACCACGTTCCTGACCGGCGAGCAGGTCGATCGTGGCGAGTTCGAGGAAGAGAACCAGAAGGCGTTGAAGGAAGGCGGGCGTCTGGCGGCCGGTGCACCGGTGCTGCTCGGCATCACCAAGGCCAGCCTGCAGACCCGTTCGTTCATCTCGGCGGCGTCGTTCCAGGAAACCACCCGCGTCTTGACCGAAGCCTCGGTCTCCGGCCGTGTGGACAACCTGATCGGCCTCAAGGAGAACGTGATCGTCGGCCGGCTCATCCCGGCGGGCACCGGCTCGGTCATGGCCCGCTTCAAACAGCTGGCTGCGGATCGTGACAAGGTCCTGCAGGACGCGAAGGCCGCCGCGGCTCTGCCCGACGCCTCAGCGGAAAGCAAAGCCGGAGCCGCCTAGGTTCCAGGCCACCTAGCTCTCAGAGCTGGGAGAAAAGCAAGAAACCCCGCAGGCGAGCCGGCGGGGTTTTTTTTATTGCTTTGCTGCAATGCCGCAAGCCGGTTCGACGCGACAGAGTGTGATCTAGGTCCGGAATCTTGACTTTGCAGTTTTCAGGAGGCCGGCAGAACGGGTATAGAAACCCATCGGGTTCGGGGAAGCTTTATCATGACCGGGGAAGTCGTCGCGTCGATCGTGGCGGCAGGTATTTGGGCGTACCTGCTGCTGTTTCGTGGTGGATTTTGGCGCGAAATGCCGCGCAGATCGCCGGATCACACGCCGGATCCATGGCCGGAAGTCGTGGCCGTGATCCCGGCTCGCAACGAAGCCGACGTGGTCGGTGCCGCAATGGGCGCCCTGCTGGGGCAGGAATATCCCGGGCGCTTCACGGCGGTCCTGGTGGATGACGACAGCAACGACGGCACGGCGGAAGCCGCCAGGAAGGCCGCGGCGGAAAATCCCGCCCACCGCCTGGAAGTCGTGCGCAACGCGCATCTCCCCGAAGGTTGGACCGGCAAGCTCTGGGCGGTCAATCATGGCCTGCAGGAGGCGGCGCGCCTGGCACCCAATGCCAAATACGTGCTGCTGACCGACGCGGATATCTGGCATGAACCGACCAGCCTGCGGCAGTTGGTGCGCCGGGCCGAGGCGGGCGGTCTCAAGATGGTCTCGCTGATGGCGCGGCTTAAGACCGAGACGCTGGCGGAGCGGGCTTTGATCCCGGCCTATATCTTCTTTTTCCAGAAGCTTTACCCCTTTTCCTGGGTGAACGATCCCGAGCATCGGATGGCCGGCGCCGCCGGCGGCTGCATGCTGGTGGAACGCGCCGCTCTCGATGCGATCGGCGGCATCGCGGCGATCCGCAATCGGCTGATCGACGATTGCGCCCTCGGCCAGGCGATCAAGGCCCAGGGACCGGTCTGGCTCGGTCTTGCGGACCGGGTGATCAGCCTGCGCGGCTATCCACGATGGAGCGACGCCTGGATGCTGATCGCCCGTTCCGCGTTCACCCAGCTCGGCTTCAACACGCTGATGCTGCTGGTCGCCGTATCGAGCATGCTGGCGACCTACCTGCTGCCGCCGCTGTTGACGATTTTTGGACATGGCATGGCGCAGCCGGTCGGGGCGGCCGCCTGGCTGATGATGATCGTCGCCTATCAGCCGACGCTGCGCTATTACGTCCGCTCGCCGCTTTGGGCGCTGGCTTTGCCGCTGGTGGCCTCGTTCTATACCGCCGCGACGATCGATTCCGCCTGGCGCTATTGGCGCGGCCGGGGCGGGGCCTGGAAAGGCCGGCTGCAGGCCCAGGCGGCGGCGACGGATACGACCACGGAGTCCGTGTGACGCACCCGGTCTGACGCACCCGGTCTAACGGGGCGCCGCGTGAAAGACGCCATGTGGCAGGCGTGATATAGGCTTGGTATGAATGAAGCCATGGCCGATATCGCGACGCCTTCCGGCAAACATACCGGCAATGAGAACTTCCCGGTGGGATCGGCGCTGATCCGCGCCGATTTGCGTCCCCATGTGCACGCCTTCTATCGCTTCGCCCGGATGGGCGACGACATCGCGGATAACCCGGCGCTGGCCCCCGACGACAAGGTGCGCCGGCTGGACCTGATGCAGGCGGTACTGCTCGACCGCGACCGCGAGGACATTCCGGCCGCTGTGGCGCTTCGACACAGTCTGCAGGCCATTAACGTCACGCCCACACATTCCTGCGAATTGCTGGATGCCTTCCGGATGGATGCGACCAAGCAACGCTATGCCGATTGGGGCGAACTCATGCATTATTGTCGTCATTCGGCCTCGCCGGTCGGGCGGCAATTGCTCGATCTCCATGGCGAGGACAGGGCCGGCTGGGGCCCATCCGATGCGCTTTGCAATGCGTTGCAGGTGATCAATCACCTCCAGGATTGCGGCGTCGATTATATGGAGATGGATCGGGTCTATGTTCCGCTCGATCATCTTTCGGCTTCCGGGGCGGATGTCGGGGAATTGTCCGGTAAAGTCTCAAACGCCGGACTTCGCAAAACCCTGGACAGTCTGTTGGACGAGACGGATGCATTGATGGTGGAAGCGCGCCGGCTGCCGGCGAATCTCAAAGACTTCCGCCTGCGCGCGGAGAGTGCCACGATTGTGCGCCTGGCCGATCGCATGATCGCCGAGCTTCGGCGGCGGGATCCGCTTGCTGAGCGGGTGAAGCCCAAGAAGCTGGACTTCGCGCTTTCGGCGCTGGAAGGTGTCGGCTGGGCGGCGCTCCTTGGTATGCGTCCGGGGACGGGGCGCGGCGGCAAGAAATGACGGATATGGTAGCGGATCAACTGCAATCAGCCATCGCGGCGAAGGTTCAGGCGAGCGGCACATCGTTCTATTCGGCGATGCGCCTGCTGCCGCCCGACCGCCGCAATGCCATGTATGCGATCTATGCCTTCTGCCGGGAAGTCGACGACATCGCCGATGAAGGCGACGATCTGCCGGCCAAGCGCCGCGAGCTGCAGGAATGGCGCGCCGAGATCGATCGGCTCTATGCGGGCGCACCGGGCAAGCCGGTGGCGCAGGCACTTCTGAATCCGGTGCAGGAATATCGCCTGCGCAAACAGGATTTCCTCGCCGTGATCGACGGCATGGAAATGGATGCCGAAGCGGCGATCCAGGCCCCCGATCTCAAAACGCTGGATCTCTATTGCGACCGGGTGGCGAG
>DASYDA010000476.1:0-3643 GCA_036499865.1 Dongiaceae bacterium
ACGACGCGGATCGAAACGGTGGAGATGCATACCGGCGGCGAGCCGGTGCGGCTGGTGGTTTCGGGCTATCCCGAGATCGCGGGGAAGACTCTGCTCGATAAGCGGCGTTTCGCGAAGGAGCGGTTGGATCGCTTTCGGCGCCTGATCATGTTCGAGCCGCGCGGCCATTTCGATATGTATGGCGTATTGCCGGTGAAGCCGGATCATCCCCAGGCCGATATGGCCGTCCTCTTCATCCACAACGAGGGCTACAGTACGATGTGCGGCCATGCGACCATCGCGCTCGGCCGTTATGCCGTAGATGCGGGGATCGTGAAACCGCAAAACAATGTGGCGCGCCTTAATCTGCAATGTCCCTGCGGCCTGGTCGAGGTGAAGATCGCCGTCGCGGACGGCAAGCCCGGCGACGTCCATTTCACCAGCGTGCCGGCTTTCGCCTTTGCGCTTGATCGCGTTGTTGAGATCGAAGGCCTGGGTTCCGTCAAAGTCGATATCGGCTATGGCGGCGCTTTCTACGCCTTCCTGCCGGCGGAAGTTTTCGGACTGGATGTCCGGCGTTCGACGACTCGATCTTTGGTGGATGCCGCCGATCGCGTGACCAAGGCCGTGCAGCGGCAGGTGAAGCTGGACCATCCGGATTCGGAAGACCTGGCCTTTCTCTATGGAACGATCCTGACCGATGGGCGCAGCGGTCTCGCCGATGCGGGCGCCGGCGCGAACACCAGCGCGAACACCAGCGCGAACATCTGTGTCTTCGCCGAACGCGAAGTGGATCGCAGCCCGACGGGAAGCGGCGTCACCGCGCGGGTGGCGCTCGCGGTCGCGCGGGATGCTGCCGCGGCGCAGGGTGAATTTCTCTTCGAGAGCATCACCGGCAGCCTCTTCTCGGGAAGGGTCGCGGTACGGGATGTGTGCGGAAGGTTTCCGGCGGTTCGCGTCGAAGTCGGCGGCCGGGCTTACTATACCGGCCGCTCGGTCTTCACGGTGGAGCCGGACGATCCGCTGGCCGCGGGCTTTTTGTTGAAGTGAGTGAACATATGCGGATTTCCGTGATCGGCGCCGGTGCCTGGGGCACCGCGCTTTCCATCCTGGCGGCGCGGGCCGGGAACCATGTGACGTTGTGGGCGCGGCGGCCGGAATTCGCCGACAATCTCAGGGCGCGACGCGAGAATGCGGAATACCTGCCCGGCATTCCGCTCGATTCGGGCATTGAAATCATCACCGATTTCAATGCGGCTCTGGATGCCGACACGATCGTTTATGTGCAGCCTGCCCAGCATTTCCGCGCCTTCTGCCGCATGGCGAAGCCGGGCTGGCGCGACGGCACGGCATTGGTGATCGCCGCCAAGGGTGTCGAGCGCGAGAGCGGCGCGCTGTTGAACGAGATCGCCGAAGCCGAGCTTCCGGAAGCCGCCGTACTGACCCTCTCCGGCCCGAGCTTCGCGCTTGAAGCCGCGCGCGGGCTGCCGACCGCGGTCGCCATCGCCGGCACCGATCCGGCGCTGGTGGAGCGCATGATGCAAGCCTTCGCTCATGGCGGATTCCGGCCCTACGGCTCGGAAGATCCGGTCGGCGTGGAAGTCGCCGGCGCGATCAAGAACGTGCTGGCGATCGCCTGCGGCATCGTCCTCGGCAAGGGCCTCGGCGAAAACGCCCGCTCGGCGCTGATCACGCGGGGCCTTGCGGAAATAACCCGGCTCGCACTTGCGAAAGGCGGCCGCACCGAGACCCTGATGGGCCTGGCCGGTTTCGGCGACCTCATCCTGACCTGCACCAGCATGGCTTCGCGCAACACCTCCCTGGGGCATGCGCTCGGCCAAGGGAAAGCCTTGGCGGAAGTGCTGGCCGGGCGGCGCAGCATCGCCGAAGGCGTCAGCACCGCGGCGGCCGTCGTCACTTTGGCGCATCGCATCGGCGTCGAGATGCCGATTGTCGAAGCGGTGCATCGGATATTGACCGACCAATCGCATATCGACGACGAGGTGCGGGGCTTGCTCGCGCGGCCGCTCAAACGGGAAGGCTGAGGCGCGAAGCGCGAAGGCTGATCCAAAAAACACGCGGTTATGCGCCCGGCGTGTTTCTTCGGATGAAAATTGATTTCAGGCTAGTAAACTCCGCCGGGTTTTGGTAAAAGCGCCGTGTGGTCCGCATCCCGACTCCAAGGTCGCGGGGCGGCCGCACAAACGAGACCCGATACAAATTGGGCAAGGTGATCCGGACAAAGATCCGGGCGCAAACTGGGGAGTAAATGATGGCGGACAATCTCGAGTCGCGCATTGATGCCATGTATGCCCGCGATCGGCTGTTTGCATGGGGCTTCGTCATAGCCCTTTGGATCACGGTCGGCTTCGTGCTGCTGGCGGTGCAATCCTATATCCCCGATACATCGATCACCGTGGTCTGCTGGATCGCGGCAGCCGTGCTGCTGATCTTCAACACGACCTCCATCGGCGCGATGGTCCGGCATTACGGGCACGACAAGCCGCATATCTATGGGACCGATATCAAGCATCTCGACGCCGGCCGCTAGGCCTGGGCGGAATAGGGGAGCGGAAATGGCACAGCGTTACATCCCGCCGCAGCAAAGCCGGGGCGGCCAGATTTTCGACGTCGTACTCTTGCTGGCTCTCGTGTTTCTGGCGCTGTTCCTGCCGCTCTGGCTGCAGATCGCGGTGCCGTCACGGGTTGAAAAGCTGCCTGCGGGCGTGACTTACACGACGGCGACGGATGCGACCAGCGGCGCAACCACCAAGACCTGGACCGGTCTGACTTGGGAGGCGCTCGGCCAGAACCCGACCATGCAGCAGCAATGGGAGAAGCTGGGTTACACCGCCGAGAGCGCCGCCGACATCATCACCCAGCCCTTCGAATACGACATCGACTACTGGGGCATCCTCGTCACCGCGGCGGTGATCCTTAGCTATTATGTCTTCATCCTGTGGGCGTCGAAAAAAGAATATCGCGAAGTCATCCGCGAAAAATTCGAATAACGGGGGCGGAAATGAACGGCTGGCAAATCGCGGAGTGGGCGGCCTGGATCGTCTCGGCGCTGCTGCTGATCTGGATGGTGGTCGATGCCTATAAGGTCGGGCAGCAATATTCCGAGGAAACGCTGCTGAGCTCGCGCGAAGGCGTGGACGATCTGTTCGGCGGCGATCATAAGCAGGGGGCCTGAGCCATGGCGGATATCGCAGCGCAAAAGCCGCAGAGCACCAGCATCAATCTTCTGAAGGTCCTTGGCCCGGTTCATGTCTGGGCGCTCGGCGTCGGCATCGTGCTGGTCGGCGAGTTCATGGGCTGGAATTACGGCGTCGGCAAAGGCGGCGCCTTCGGCGCGCTGATCGCGGCCTGGGTGATCGGCCTGCTCTATACCTGCGTCGCCATGATCGATTCCGAAGTGACCTCGACGGTGGCTGCGGCCGGCGGGCAATACGCCCAGGCCAAGCATACGATCGGGCCGCTGATGGCTTTCAATGTGGGCCTCTATCTCGTGCTCGCCTATACCATGCTCGAAGCCGGCGACGTTCAGGTGGCAGGACAGTTGGTGCAGATCGGCGTGGCGCGCGTCGCCCCGGGTGCCGGAGACGCCGTGCTCACTTCGGCGCATTTCTGGTGGGCCTTCACGGTGCTTTCGCTGATGATA
>DASYDA010000477.1:0-4394 GCA_036499865.1 Dongiaceae bacterium
GTCATGGATAACGAAGGCTATATCAGCATCACGGGGCGCCTGAAGGAGATCATCAATCGCGGCGGCGAGAAGATCGCGCCGCGGGAAGTCGATGAGGTGCTGATGGACCATCCGGCCGTCGCCCAGGTCGTCACCTTCGCCATGCCGCATGACAAGCTGGGCGAGGATGTGGCGGCGGCTGTGGTGCTGCGCGAGGGCCAGCAGGTGAGTGAGCCGGAACTGCGGAGCTTCGTGGCCGGACGGCTTGCCGATTTCAAAGTGCCGCGCAAGATCCTGTTCCTTGCCGAGATTCCGAAGGGCGCCACCGGCAAGCTGCAGCGCATCGGCATGGCGCAGCGCCTCGGGCTCGGTGGATGATGGCTCGGCGGATAAAGGCGGCATGAAGATCTGCATCTACGGCGCGGGCGCGATCGGTGGCCTGCTGGGCGCGAGACTCGCCAAATCCGGAGAAGATGTGACGTTGATTGCCCGCGGCCCGCATCTCGCTGCCATGCGCGAGCGCGGGCTGAAGGTAACGGGCTTCGGCGGCGACTTCACGGTGACACCGCGCGCCACCGACGATCCCGCGGAAGCAGGCCCCCAGGATTATGTGATCGTGGCCTTGAAGGCGCATGCGGTTCCCGAAATCGCCGAACGTATGGCGCCTCTGCTCGGCCCGAAGACTGCCGTGGTGATGGCGGTCAACGGCGTTCCCTGGTGGTACTTCTTCGGCCGGGAGGATGCGTTCAAGGATCGCCGGCTGCCCGCTGTCGATCCCGGCGATCGGCAATGGCGTTTCATCGGCCCCGAGCGCGTGATCGGCTGTGTCGTCTATCCGGCCGCGGAGGTGATGGCGCCGGGCGAGCTGCGCCATGTCGAAGGCGATCGCCTGACCCTGGGTGAGCCCGATGATTCCAGATCGGAGCGGGTGCTGGCGCTCAGCCGCGCCTTGATCGCGGCGGGCCTCAAGGCGCCGGTCAAGACCGACATCCGCACCGAAATCTGGGTGAAGCTCTGGGGTAATGTTGCTTTTAATCCCTTAAGCGCGCTGACCGGCGGAACCCTGAAGCAGCTCTGCGAGGATGCGGGAACGCGCAATGTCGCCCGCGTCATGATGCAGGAGGCGGAAGCCATCGCCAACAAGCTCGGGGTCAAAATGCCGATCTCGGTCGAGAAGCGGATCGACGGCGCTGCCGGCGTCGGCGAGCACAAAACATCCATGCTGCAGGATTTCGAGCGCGGCCGGCCGGTGGAGCTGGATGCCGTCGTCGGCGCCGTCTCGGAATTGGGCCAACTGGTCGGGGAGCCCACGCCGATGATCGATGCGATCTATGCGATGACCCGCCACAAGGCCGTTCGCGCCGGGCTCTATCCGGGGTAATCCCATGGTGTAAACCCCGTGGGGGTAAATCCCATGGGGGCTTTTCGCCTTGCGTTCCCGGTGACATGATCGCCGGCTCTTTCAACTTCATCTCCCTTCCGCCATGCATCGTCGCACCGTCGTTACCGGAATTGTCGCAGGCCTCGGCCTGTCGCTGCTCCGCGCTCGTCACTCCGCCGCGGATATCGCGCCGAAAAGCGCAATTCCCGAACTCTCCAAATTCGGCTTTTCGGACGACCAGGTGGGTTTCGTGGTGATCGATCCGGCGACCGGCGAGGCGCTCGACGCGCACAATCCCAATGCGCTTTTCATTCCGGCATCCGTCGCGAAGCTCGCCACGGTCTATCCCGCATGGCAGGTGCTCGGCGCCGGATTTCTATTCCGCACCAGGCTCTACCGTACCGGCGCAACGCTCTATCTGCAGGGCGGCGGCGATCCCGTGCTCACGGCGCTGGATATGCGCCGCGCCATGCCGGCGCTGCAGGCGAAGGGGCTACCGAAATGGCAGGCCTTGGTCTACGACGCCGGGCTGATCGCACACCGGCCCGAAGTCAACGCCACGCAGCCGATCGCGGCGGTCTACAACGCCGGCTTCGGCGCCTTGAACGTCGATTTCAACCGCATCCAGGTTTCCTGGTCGCGCAAGGACGGCGATGTCGTCGTCTTCCGGGCGCGAGCCGTCGCGGATGGCCTCAACGTGCCGGCGGATTGGATCACCTTCAGTCCGTCCACCGACGATCTGCCGCCGGGCGCCAATTTCGTCTATGCGGGTGACGAAACCGAGCAACGCTGGGTCTATCCTCGTGATCTGCCGGCCAGCTTGAACGACGACGGAGCTCTCTACTTGCCGGTCAAGGATGCGGCGAGAAACACGGTCGCGGTATTCCGCCGGATCGCCCAGATCACGGGTGTTCCGCTGCCCCCGGCAATTCCTGGGCAAGTTCCCGCCGATGCGACGGCGATCGGCGATATTCCCAGCAAGCCATTCCCGGAGATCGTCACCGGTTTGCTGAAATTCAGCAACAACATGACGGCGGAGCTGATCGGGTTGAATCTGTCGCGGCAATTGAGCGGTCAAGCCTTGGAAACCGGTCGATCGGTCGGCCTCACGATGGATTGGCTGAAAAAGAATCTGCCGGCCACCGATTGGCAGGGTTTCAACCTGGTCAACCATTCCGGCCTCAGCACGGAAAATCGCGCTTCTCCGCTGCAGATCGCATCGATCCTGGCGGCGATGGCGAAGGATCCGGTGCTGGTCGGCACCCTGGCGAAAGACGGCAAGGGCGGCGCCCACGCGGCCACGGCGGCCAAGAGCGGCACGATGGACTTTGCCGGCGGTCTCGCCGGCTTCTTCACCGGGGGCAGCGGCCGAAGGCTGGCCTTCGCGGTGTTCGGGATCGATGCCGCAAAGCGCGCGAATCTCGATCAGACGGCGGATGTGCGGGTTCTCGCGCCGACCCCGGGTTCCAGAACCTGGACCGGGCGCCTGCATGCGGTGGAAGACGCGCTGATCTCGCGCTGGCATCAGAGCCTGTAAGCGCGATCGCCTCGACATGGGCGTCGAGGCGATCGTTCAAATCGTCAGTTGCCGGGCTTCACGATCGGCAGTTTCACCGAGGGGGCCGCGAGATCGTCAATCTTGAGCTCCATCTTCAAGGCGCTGACAGCCGGGGAGCTCGGAAATACCGCGCCGCCGGAAGCGCGATCGAGCGCGGATTCGGACAATTCGATCCCGGACTTCGTCGGTTTCGCCAATTTATCCGGCGATGAAGTGCGGGGCTTCTCGGTCGACTTCGATCCAGTCATGAAAATCTCCTGTTGGAACAATGAGGTGTCCCCGCAACATCCGAATCTTCTGTGGACCTCCGGGCTTGCGGCTAATCCCTCTGTCGCGAAGAACGGGAGACATGTTCGAGCATCGCTTCGACGACCATCACGGGACGTGAGGCGCATCACAGTGCGGCGGCGCTATTCCTTATGTGTTGTATGTCACACAATTTATGCTGTTCCTACAACTTTATGGCGTGGTACTCTGAGAGCCTCGACAATCCAGCCACGGATCGAAGGAGCACCCATCCATGCCCAAGGATCGTGAAACAGCCTCGCCGGAACAGCTCGTGAAGACGAGTGAGGCCGCGACTATCGAATTGTCGGAAAGCGAATTGCAGAAAGTCGCCGGCGGCCGGAAGGCCGGTGAGTCGCAGAAGGACTTCCTCACGGTTACCCTGAAGGATGCCGTCATCATCTCCTGAGTCCGGGAGCGTGAACTGGACGCCAATTTCCGGCGACTGGGCATTGCATTCGACTAAGATCAGCCTGCGTAAGAAATCATGCCGCCGGCCGCGCAGGTGACGCGGCTGGCGTTGCGATCCTCGGGGGAGGCCAAGGTGACGCAATCCATCCGATACGTGACCGACGTCCCTTATACCGCAAGCTTCAGCTCCGAGCTGGCGCCGGCCTTTCTCGATTTCGTCGCGACGCTTTCCGGCTTCGCACCGCCGCGCCGCAATCCCGACGATGCCTTCGCCTATTGCGAGCTCGGTTGCGGGCAGGGAATGGCGTCCATCGTCTTCTCGGCGACGCATTCCGCAGGCGAATTTCACGGCATCGATGCGATGCCGGAACATATCGCGCGTGGTGGCCAGATCGCGGAACGTGCCGGGATCGGCAATCTCACCTTCCATGCATTGGATTTCGCCACGGCGCTCGATCTCGATCTGCCGAAATTCCAATATATCGTCGCGCATGGCGTCTATGCCTGGATCGACGCGCCGGCGGCGGCTTCGATGCGGCGGTTCATCGATCGACATCTGGCGCCGGGCGGGCTGGTCTATGTCAGCTACAACGCGATGCCGGGCTGGGCCGCCGACGCGCCGTTCCAGCATCTGATCTACACGCTGGCAGCGGGGGAGGCCGGCAACAGCATCGAGAAATTCGAAACCGTTTCGCTGAAACTGCAGAAGCTGCGCGAAGCCGGCGCCGCAGCGCTGCTGGCAAGCACCATCGCAGCCGGGATGGAAGAACAGAAGACGCG
>DASYDA010000478.1:0-18006 GCA_036499865.1 Dongiaceae bacterium
GTGCGCGACGGCTTGCAGGCGAAGTTCGGCGATGCTTCGGAGGCGAAACTGCAATGGCGGCCGCTGAACACGACCATGGTGGACGGCGAGGCGGCGGAATCGCTGATGAAGTTCATCGACGCTCTGGAAGACAATGACGACGTCCAGAACGTGTTCGGGAATTACGAGGTCTCAGAAGAGACCTTGCAGCGGCTGACCGCGTAACCGGCGGCAGAACGGCCCGGTCGCCCATGCGCATCATCGGCCTCGATCCTGGCTTGCAGCACACGGGCTGGGGCGTCATCGACCAGAACGGCTCACGGCTTTCCTTTGTCGCGGCGGGGCGGATTTCTTCGCGCGCCTCCGAGCCGCTGGCGGAGCGGTTGGCGGCGATCCATGCCGGATTGAACAGCGTCATCGACGACCATCAACCGGATGCCGCCGCAGTCGAGGAAACCTTCGTCAACAAGAACCCGACCTCGACCCTGAAACTCGGCCTGGCGCGCGGCGTCGCCTTGCTGACGCCGGCGCTGCACAAGCTGCCGGTCTTCGAATATTCCGCCAACCTGATCAAGAAATCGGTGGTCGGCGCCGGTCATGCCGGCAAGGAACAGGTGCAGATGATGGTGCGGGTGCTGCTTCCCGCCTCTCAAGCGGAATCGCCGGATGCCGCCGATGCGCTGGCGGTGGCGATCTGCCACGCCCACCACCAGGGCACGCTCTCGGCCTGGGGCACCAAGGATTTCCGCGAGGCTTTGCGTTGATCGGCAAGCTCACCGGAACCATCGACGCGATCACCGAGGACGGCCTGCTGCTGGACGTCAACGGCGTCGGCTATGTGGTGCAGACCAGTGCCAAGACCATGACGCGGCTGGGCGGCCCCGGCACGCCGGCCAGCTTGCTGATCGAAACCCAGATGCGCGAGGATGCCATCACCCTGTTCGGCTTCGCCGATGCCGCGGAGCGGGAATGGTTCCGCCTGCTGCGCAGCGTGCAGGGAGTCGGCGGCAAGGTGGCGCTTGCCATCCTTTCGACCTTGACCGCGGACGATCTCACCCATGCGATCGCGGCGCAGGACAAGGCATCGGTCGCCCGCGCCAATGGCGTCGGTCCCAAATTGGCCCAGCGCGTGGTTTCCGAATTGAAGGACAAAGCGGCCGGCATCGGTCTCGGCGCCGCATTGAGCGCATCCATGCCGGTCCAGGCCAAGGCCGGCGAGGGCGGCGATCTCCTCAACGATGCGGTCTCCGCCCTGGTCAATCTCGGCTATCGCCGCGCCGAAGCCTATGGCGCGGTTTCCAAGGTGTTGTCGGGCGCGGTTGCGTCCAATGCGGCAAGGCCGGCCTTGAACGATCTCATCCTTGGCGGCCTCAAGGAATTGTCGCAATGACCGGTCTTTGGGGCCTGGGCTTTTGGGGATCGCCGTTATGAGCGACGGGCGCGTGATCGCCGCCGAGCAGAAGGAAGAAGACGCGCAGGAATTGTCGCTGCGCCCGCTCGCGCTGGGCGAATTCATCGGCCAGCAGAAGCTGCGCGAGAATCTGTCTGTCTTCATTCAAGCGGCGCGGCATCGCGCCGAAGCCCTGGACCACGTCCTGCTCTATGGTCCGCCGGGTCTCGGCAAGACGACCCTCGCGCAGATCGTGGCACGGGAACTCGGCGTTGGCTTTCGCGCGACCTCCGGTCCGGTGATCGTGCGCGCAGGCGATCTCGCGGCGCTGCTCACCAATCTGCAGCCTCGGGACGTGCTTTTCATCGATGAGATCCATCGGCTGTCGCCGGCCGTAGAAGAGATTCTCTATCCGGCGATGGAGGACTTCCAGCTGGATCTCATCATCGGCGAGGGGCCGGCGGCCCGTTCGGTGCGCATCGATCTGCCCAAATTCACCCTGGTCGGCGCCACCACGCGGCTGGGCCTTATCACCACGCCTCTGCGTGAACGCTTCGGCATTCCGCTGCGACTGAACTTCTACGAAGTCAAGGAACTGGAGGAGATCGTGCGGCGGGGCGCCGACGTTCTCAGTTTCGATCTGGCGGCGGGCGGCGCCGCGGAGATTGCGCGTCGCTCGCGCGGCACGCCCCGCGTGGCGGGGCGATTGCTGCGCCGGGTCCGCGATTTCGCGGCAGTGGCGAAATCCGGCCGGATCGATGCGAAGCTTGCCGATGCCGCACTCAACCGTCTGGAAGTGGATGCCTTGGGTCTCGATGCCATGGACCGCCGCTATCTCCGCGCCATCGCCGAGGATTACAACGGCGGCCCGGTCGGCGTCGAAACCCTGGCCGCCGCGCTCTCTGAACAGCGCGATACCATCGAGGATGCCATCGAACCTTTCCTCATCCAGCAAGCTTTGTTGCAGCGCTCGCCCCGCGGCAGGATGCTGACGCTCAACGGCTATCGCCACCTCGGCCTGACGCCGTCCAAATCCACTGAAGCGCAATTGGAATTGCTGGCGACAGCGGGTGAAGATAACGAAGGGGCCGGCAAATGAGCCGCGGACAGGCGCATCCCTATCGCCTCCGCGTTTATTTTGAAGATACCGATGCGGGCGGCATGGTCTACTACGCCAACTATCTGAAATTCGCCGAGCGCGCCCGGACCGAGATGCTGCGCGCAGCCGGTTTCAACCATGCCGAGATGGTCGCGAAGGACGGGTTGATGCTGGTGGTGCGGCGCTGTGCCGCGGATTTCCACCGCTCCGCCCGTTTGGATGACGAGTTGGAAGTCGCTACACGGGTCACCGAACTGAGTGGTGCCGCGGTCACCCTGGAGCAGGTGATTCGGCGTGTCGAGGCGGGGAAGGCCGAAGGGGAAATCCTGGTCGGGTTGGAGGTTTCGGTCGCTTGCATCACGGATAAGGGCCGCCCGACGCGGCTGCCGGAGCGGCTGCGGTCGCTTATTGCCATAACCTGAACACAATGTTGCGCAAGTTGAAGAAGCGAGATTGAGGACATGAACTCAGATACCCCACCAGCAGTACCGGTTGATCCGGTTACCGGCGCCTCCATCGCCCCCGCCCCGGGGGCGGCCGATGCGATTCAACAAGGCATCGGGCTTCCAAGCGCCGGCGTCCACGATCTTTCCGTCTGGGCCTTGTTCCTGCAGGCGGACTGGATCGTAAAGGCCGTCATCTTCATGCTGCTGCTGGCTTCGATCTGGAGCTGGGCGATTATTTTCGACAAGGCGATCCGCCTGCGCGGCCTGCGTGCCAAGGCGCGCAAGTTCGAGGAAGCCTTCTGGTCCGGGGGATCGCTGGAAGAACTGTTCGATCGGATCGCCAACCGGCCGACCGATCCCATGGCCTCGATCTTCATCTCGGCGATGCGCGAATGGCGCCGCTCCGCCGCGAAAGGTCTGCTCACCACCGATGCCTTGCGGGAAAGCCTGCAGGACCGCATCGAGCGCGTCATGAACATCACGCTCGGCCGCGAGATGGATCAACTAGAACGCTATATGGGCTTCCTCGCCTCGGTCGGTTCGGCCGCACCTTTCGTCGGCCTGTTCGGCACGGTCTGGGGCATCATGAACAGCTTCGCCTCGATCGCCGGCTCGAAGAACACCAGCCTCGCCGTGGTGGCGCCGGGCATCGCGGAAGCGTTGTTCGCTACGGCATTGGGCCTCGTCGCCGCGATCCCCGCGGTGCTCGCCTATAACAAGCTTTCCGGCGATATCGGCCGTTACGGCAACCGGCTGGAAGCTTTCTCCGGCGAGTTCGGCGCCATCCTTTCGCGGCAGCTCGAGGAGAAGCACTGATGGCCGTTCGTCTCGGCCACGTCAGAGCCAGAGGCTACGCGGCGCGCCGCAAGGCGCATCCGATAGCGGAGATCAACGTGACGCCGATGGTGGACGTCATGCTGGTGCTGCTGGTGATCTTCATGATTACCGCGCCGCTGCTCACCGTCGGCGTGCCCGTCGAACTGCCGAAGACCAAGGCCGCGGCGATGACCAATCCGGACGAGCCGCTGGTGGTCAGCGTGAAGAAGGACGGATCGATCTTCCTCAACGAGACCGCGATCCAGCTGGATCAATTGGGTCCCCGTTTGCAGGCGATCATCGGCGCCAAGCAGGACCAGACCGTCTATGTTCGCGCCGACAAAGACACCAATTACGGCGCCTTCGCACAGGTGATGGGGGAATTGCAGGCCGGAGGTTTTTCCAAGGTCGGGCTGATCACGGATTCCAAGGATAACGAACCGCTCCCCGCATCGGGCGGAAAGTCCGATACCGACACGAGCAAACCGAAATCGAAGTGACGATGAACACGAGCGCATCAAGAGACTGGGCTCTCCCATATCGTCATGCCAAGGCTTGGCCTTGGCATCCACGAGTTACCGCCGCGTAAGCCATGCAGCTCGTTTGGGACGATCGCACTTATCCGATCACCGGCGGCATCGCGCTCTCGATGCTGTTCCATATTCTCTTGGCGCTGCTGATCATCTTCGGCGTGCCGTCCTTCTTCGAACCCGAAGTTCTGGAAGCGCCGCCGACGATCGAGCTGGCGAAGATGGCCGACATCACGGCGGCGCCGAAGGTCGATAAGCAGGGCAAGCCTGACGACAAGCCAAAGCCTCCGGCCCCGCCCGCGCCGGAGCCGCCGAAGCCCACGCCGCCGAAACCGGCGACGCCGACGCCACCGACAACCGCCTCGGCGCCTCCGCCGGCTGCCGTGGAAAAGCCCGTTGCAATTCCCGACGACGCCGCGAAGAAGGTGGCGGAGAAGAAGCCGGAAGAGAAGAAGCCGGAAAAGAAGCCGGACGACAAGCCGAAGCCGAAGCAGGACAAGCAGCAATCGGATATGGACAGCCTGCTGAAGAATCTGACGCAAAATCAGCCGGCGCCGGAAACCAAGGATAAACCGAAGCCCAAGGCGACCGCCGCGCCAGCCCAGCCTACGGTTGGGCAACAGACGCAATTGGTGAGCGATGTCCCGCTTACCATGGCGGAGACCGACGGTATACGCGCGGCCATCGAAAAGAACTGGAACATTCCGACCGGCATGGCCAACGAGGAGACTTATGTCGTCATGCTTCGCCTGCACTTGACGCCGGATGGCGTGGTGAGTGCGATTGATGTTCTGGACGATAGCAACGATCCCGGTTTTCGAACCATCGCGGAGAGTGCGAAGCGGGCGATCCTGGTCACGCAAGGCGAACTCGGTCGGCTTCCGATCCCGAAGGACAAGTACAACGCAACCATGATCGTCCGTTGGAACATGAGCTTGATCTGCGCCCAGCAGGGTGGATGCTGAGATGCGGCTCCAGATGATTAATAGTCAGATAGCCGCAATTCGAAATGGAACGGTCGAGCGCATAAACGGGTTGGCGGTTTCGCCTGCAACGCAGCCTGCACGGCCAAGCCAGAGACCGTTCGGAAGGCGATGACAATTTCAAGTCTGCTTGGTGCGCCGGGAAATCGACACCAGACGAGCACGATGCTCCGTTTTGACGCGCAAATTGCCATGTGAGTGGTGATTGCGTGGGTTCGGTGGCGGAAATATCGGATTAATGATAGGGAAAACGCCGATCCAACCGTGATGTGAATCGATTCGGTCCATCGGGTTGGCGGCAGGAAGGGTTGAAGATCATGATGCGTCTTACTGGTTTGATTGCCGCTATCCTTCTCACGGCGGTTTCATTCGGCGCCAAGGCGGAACCCGTCATCGACATCACCAACGGCACGCCGAAACCCATGCCGATTGCGATCCCCGATTTCTATGCTGGCGCGCCGGCGGATGCCCAGGTGGGCGTCGATGTCGCCAACGTCGTTTCGGCGGATCTCGAGCGCTCCGGTCTCTTCGCGCCGATGAACAAACAAGCCTTCATTCAGGACAACGCCTCGCTGCAATCGGGTCCGCGTTTCCAGGATTGGAAGCAGATCAATGCGCAGGCATTGGTCAGCGGCATGGCGCGATCGGTGGGTAACGGACAGGTCAATGTGCAGTTCCGCCTTTGGGATGTGTTCGGTGGCCAGCAGATGGCAGGCTTCCAATACACGGCGGCCGCCAACAATTGGCGGCGCGTCGCCCACAAGATCGCCGATGAAATTTACAAGCGCATCACCGGCGAGGATGGCTATTTCGACACCCGCATCGTCTACATTTCGGAATCCGGTCCCAAGGACCATCGCGAGAAGCGCCTCGCCATCATGGACCAGGACGGCGAGAACCATAAGTACCTGACCGACGGGTCGGTGCTGGTGCTGACGCCGCGCTTCTCGCCGGCTGCTCAGGACATCACCTATATGTCCTATTACGGCAACAAGCCCCGGGTTTACCTCTTCAACATCGACAGCGGACAGCAGGAAGTGCTGGGCGATTTCCCGGGCATGACCTTCGCGCCACGTTTCTCGCCGGACGGATCCAAGGTCATCATGAGCATGGCCCAGGGCGGCAATACCGATATCTACGCCATGGATATCCGGACCCGCCGCTCGCAGCGGATCACCAACGATCTGGCGATCGATACCTCGCCCTGCTATTCGCCGGATGGATCCAAGGTCGTGTTCAACTCTGACCGCAGCGGTGAGCAGCAGCTCTATGTCATGGGCGCCGATGGCTCGAACGTGCAGCGGATCAGCAAGGGGCAGGGCCGTTATGCGACACCGGTCTGGTCGCCCCGCGGCGACCTCATCGCCTTCACCAAAATGGCCGGCGGCCAATTCCAGATCGGGGTGATGCGACCAGATGGCTCAGGGGAGCGCATCCTAACCACCGCATGGCTTGTGGAAGGTCCCACTTGGGCGCCCAACGGCCGCGTCTTGGCCTTCTTTTCCCAAGACCAGCGGGGGCTTACACAGCTTCACAGCATCGACCTCACTGGCAACAACGAGCGCATCATGAAGACCCCGATGGACGGCTCCGACCCGGCCTGGTCGCCCTTGCTTGACAATCAATAATGAACTATGTTCCCGCCCGATTCCGAGGGGGCATCGCGGCCTAAAATCGGGTACAATCACCTTTAGAATCGGCGAATCAGGCGGGGTTATGCCAGGAACCCATTTGACCGATGGGTATTAGTCACTCCAGGCAGCCTGAACTAAAAAAGAGGATGAGAGGATAATAAAATGCGTCTCCAGATCTTGTCAGTCCTGGCTGCGGGCTTGTTTTTGGCAGCTTGTTCTTCGGATGAGCCAGTAGAAACGGCTTCGACCCAGGGTGCCGGCAGCACCACCCAGACTGGTGCTGCTTCGAGCAACAGCACGGTCACCCCGGGCAGCTTGGATGATTTCAACCAGAACGTCGGCAACACGGTTTATTTCGCTTTCGATCGCTACGACCTCTCGGCGGAAGCCCAGTCGCAGCTTCAGAAGGAAGCAGCTTGGTTGCAGCAGTACCCGCAGCATACCCTCACGGTCGAGGGCCATTGCGACGAGCGTGGTACTCGTGAGTACAACTTGGCGCTCGGCGAACGTCGTGCCAACTCGATCGCCAACTACCTGACCGCCCTTGGTCTCGACAAGGCGCGGGTCAGCACGATCTCCTATGGCAAGGAGCGTCCGATCTGCACCGACTCCAACGAGTCCTGCTATTCGCAGAACCGTCGCGGCGTCTCGGCGATCAACCAGTAACGATCACACGTCACGATCGTCTGGTCACGGTTTCGGGGCTTGAGTTGAAAGCGCCGGCGCTGCCCTGGAGGGTAGCGTCGGCGTTTTTTTGCGTTGAAGACCATCCGCCGCCTTGGCCGGGAGCCGTTCGAGGGGTTTGGCGGGAAACGGCCGGCGAGCGGATGGGTTGAGTGCTTACGTTTCGCTGAAAGGCTTCGGACGTTCGTGCCATATTTCCGCCTAGAACCCGACCAACACTGCATTTAGATGGGATTTCGGTCCGTCGCGATCCGCGGGCCAGCACAGAGGCAATCGACCGATGATGGCAATTCACACTCCGTCCTTCCGCCAAATCCGCTCTCTCGCGCCGGCGTTGTTGCTTGGCGCCCTCTTGTGCTCCGGCCTTGCCGGGGCCACCGCCCGGGCCGATGAAGTGGACGATCTGCGTGCGCAGGTCGATCAGCTGAAATCCGAGGTTACGCTGATGCAGAATCAGATGCCCGGCACCGGGTCGGGCGGGGGTTCCACCGGCGGCGGCACGGTCGCGGCACAGCAGGAAGTCCGGCTTCAGCAACTCAGCGCGCAGATCAGCCAGTTGCAGGGCGAAATCGAACAGGTCGGCATCAAGGTCGATGACCTGACCGACAAATACACGAAATTCCAGAAGGACACCGAATATCGCCTGGGTGCGATCGAGCAGGGCGGCGCACCGGGCGCAGTCGGCGGCGCGGCGCCCGCGGGAACCACTATGGGCGGCAGCCCCGCAACACCTTTGACAGCCAATGGAGTCGGAGGCGCACCGGCGACCGTGGAGCAAAATATGCCTTCGGTCGCGGGCCAGCCGCAGCCCTTGGTTGGTCCGGAAGGCGCTCCGCCCCCCACGCAGCCCGGAACCCTCGGCACGCTGCCGGCGGGCACCGTTCTTCCTCAAGCGCCGGCCGGAGCCGCCGAGGCTGCCGCTGCCGCGGCCGCGCAGCAAACGCCGGTCGCCGCCGCAACGCAGGATCCGAAGAGCATCGTGCTTCCGGGCAGCAATCCGCAGGAGCAGTATGACTACGCCACCGGTCTCCTGCAGCGTGGTGCCTATGCCGAAGCCGAGATCGCGCTGAAGGCCTTCGTCGCCCAGCATCCGAGCGATGCCCTGACCGGCAATGCCCAGTATTGGCTGGGGGAGAGCTATTACGTCCGCAGCGACTTCAAGAATGCCGCGGTCGCTTTCGCCGAAGGCTATCAGAAATACCCGAAGAGCCCGAAGGCGCCCGACAATCTGCTGAAGCTCGGCATGGCGCTCGGCCAGATCGGCCAGAAGGACAATGCCTGCACGGCATTCAAACAGCTTGGCAAGCAGTTCCCGAATGCCTCGGCGGCGATCAAGGACCGCGCCACGCGCGCCCAGCAGCGTTACGGCTGCACCGGCTGAGCTTGCTTTCGACGGAATCGATTCCAAGCGGCGCGAGTTCAGCCGGCGAGTTTGCCAGGCTGATCGCGCCGCTCGGTCCTTTCGAGCGCAATCCCGATATCGCCGTCGGTGTCTCCGGCGGGCCGGACAGCATGGCCCTGGCTCTGCTGTTGGCGGATTGGGTGGCGGAACGCGGCGGTCGGCTGTTCGCCATCACCGTCGATCATGGTTTGCGGCCGGAATCCGCCGCCGAAGCGCGCCAAGTCGGCGCTTGGCTGTCCGGGCAAGCCGGCGTCACCCATCACATCCTGGAATGGACGGGGCCGAAGCCGAAAAGCGGCATCCAGGCCGCGGCGCGTGCCGCCCGCTATGAGCTGATGACCGATTTCTGCCGGGCGAACGGCATCCTGCACCTTTGCGTCGCTCATCAACTTGACGACCAATGGGAGACCTATTCCATGCGCGCGGAGCGTGGCGGCACGGAGCACGGCCTCTCCGGCATGAGCGGGATGCGTCCTTGGCGCGGTGCCCGCATCTTGCGCCCGCTATTGCCGGCACCGAAACGTTCGCTGGTCGAATTTCTAGAGAAGCGCAAGCAAGCCTGGGTCGAGGATCCAAGCAACAGCAATCGGAATTTCGAACGCGTTCGCCAGCGCGAAAGGCAGGCCGATCTCGCTCTCGATCCGCGAGCAAGCTTGGTGGTGATGCGGAACGTCTGGGGAATGCGGCAGAACGCGGAGCGAGATGCCGCGACGCTGCTGGCGCGAACCCTCGCCATCGACCCGAACGGTTTTGCCCTGCTGAACCAGGAATTTGCCGCGGCGCCGGCGCCGATCGCCATGATGGCGCTGGGTTGGGTCTTGCAAACCGTCGGCGGGGCGGATTATGCGCCGGCATTCAGCCGACGCCGCGCCGCTTTGGCGAGGATGGAAAGCCCAGGCTGGCCGGGTTTTACGCTGGGTGGATGCGAAGTTATTGGAAAGTCTTGGGAAAATCTCTCTCGGGCTCTGCTGTGCCGTGATTGGGGAGCAATCCGTGACCGGCGGCTGGTGACACCGGGCGCAAGCCTGTATTGGGACCGGCGGTTCGAAATCCAGGTCAGCCCGGATCTGCCGGAGGATCGGAGCTATATCGTCTCCAAACTGGGGGAGCGCGGGGTCCAGTGGCTGGGGCGGAACTGGCGGTCCCTGGCCGGCCATTCCGTTCCGGAACCTGTCCGGAAGGGATTGGCCGCGCTCTGGGCCGGCAACGAGCCGATTGCCGTTCCCCAGCTTGATTTCGGCTCCGGAATGAAGGCTCGGTTTCGGCCCCATCAACCGGCGACATCTTGCGGCTTTACAGTTGCTTATTAACCGACGCACACTATGTAGAAGGTCGAGGCCTTGAAACTCCTGACGGCAGGAAATCTTTGGAGCCGCAGGGGATTTTTGGCGTTTTTCGCGGGGTTGCGCGCCGATCTTGCCGGTTAACGGCGGGTTTTAACGCCGGTCGTCGCCCTTTTGGGTCGGCGGGAAGAGGATGGAACAGTGAATATAGGCAAAAATCTCATCATTTGGGCGGCGATCATGGTCCTCCTGATCGTCCTGTTCCAGGTTTTCCAGAGCAGCGGCAACCGGACCGCCAAGGAACCTTTGGCCTATTCCGACTTCCTGGCGCAGGTGAATGACGGCCAGGTGAAGGACGTTAAGATTCAGGGCCACACCATCACCGGTCATGCGAGCGGGGGAAATCCGTTCTCCACCTATGCGCCGGATGATCCGAAGCTGGTGGAAACGCTGACCGCCAAGGGCGTGCAGATCAGCGCGGCGGCCGAGGACGATTCCGTCAATCCATTGCTGACCATCCTCATCAACTGGGCGCCCCTGCTGATCATCGCCGGCGTCTGGATCTTCTTCATGCGCCAGATGCAGGCCAATGGCGGCAAGGCCATGGGCTTCGGCAAATCGAAGGCGCGCCTCCTCAACGAGCGCACCGGCCGCGTCACCTTCGACGACGTCGCCGGCATCGAAGAGGCCAAGGGCGAGCTCGAGGAGATCGTCGAATTCCTGAAGGACCCACAGAAATTCCAGCGCCTCGGCGGCAAGATCCCGAAGGGGTGCCTGCTGGTCGGCCCTCCGGGTACCGGCAAGACGCTGCTCGCCCGCGCGATCGCCGGCGAAGCCAATGTGCCGTTCTTCACCATCTCGGGCTCGGACTTCGTTGAAATGTTCGTCGGCGTCGGCGCGAGCCGTGTCCGCGACATGTTCGAGCAGGGCAAGAAGAACGCCCCCTGCATCATCTTCATCGACGAAATCGACGCGGTCGGCCGGCATCGTGGCGCGGGCCTGGGCGGCGGCAACGATGAGCGCGAGCAGACCTTGAACCAGTTGCTGGTCGAGATGGACGGCTTCGAGGCGAATGAGGGCGTCATCCTCATCGCCGCGACCAACCGTCCGGATGTCCTCGATCCGGCGCTGCTGCGTCCCGGCCGCTTCGACCGCCAGGTGGTGGTGCCGAACCCGGATATCACCGGCCGCGAGCAGATCCTGAAAGTGCATATGCGCAAGGTGCCGCTGGGTCCGGATGTGGATGCCCGTGTCATCGCGCGTGGCACGCCGGGTTTCTCCGGTGCGGATCTCTCCAATCTGGTCAATGAGGCCGCTTTGCTCGCCGCCCGTTTCGGCAAGCGCGTGGTCACCATGTCCGACTTCGAGCAGGCCAAGGACAAGGTCATGATGGGCGCCGAGCGGCGCTCCATGGTGATGACGGACGAGGAGAAGCTGGCGACCGCCTATCACGAGACCGGCCATGCCATCGTGAACCTGGAAGTGCCGGAATTCGATCCCCTGCATAAGGTGACGATCATCCCGCGTGGCCGTGCATTGGGTGTCACCATGCATCTGCCGGAACGCGATCGGTTGAGCATTTCGAAGAGCTGGTTCGAGGCGCGCATTGCGATGTGCTTCGGCGGGCGCGTCGCCGAACAGTTGATCTACGGAGACAGGCACCTCAACACCGGCGCTTCCAACGACATCCATCAGGCGACCGCCATGGCGCGGCGCATGGTGACGGAATACGGCATGAGCGATGCGCTCGGGCCGCTGCGCTACAGCGAGAACGAGGAAGAGGTGTTCCTCGGCCATTCGGTGACGCAGCGCAAGAACGTCTCCGACGAAACCGCCAAGCTGATCGACCAGGAAGTCCGGCGGATCGTGGAACAAGGTGAAGCGAAGGCGCGGGAGATCCTGTCGCACAACATCGACAACCTGCACATCGTCGCCAAGGCGCTGCTCGAATACGAGACGCTGACCGGTGAGGAAGTGAAGGCCTTGATGCGCGGCGAGAAGATCCGCCAGCAGACCGGCGACACCGGCTCCAATAAGCCGCGCACCTCGGTGCCGACCGCCGGCGCCACCGTGCAACGTCCGGGCGGCCTCGAACCGCGGCCACAACCCGGCGCCTGACGGCTCCTCCACATGGAAACGGCGGTTCGTCCCGTCGCCAGCCCCGCCGAGAGGCGGGGCTTTTCCGTTGCGGAAGACGGCGAGACCCGCCGCTATCTCCTGCCGCGGGCCATGTTGCGCGGCCCAGCTGCGGCGCGTGCCGTGGAAGCGGGGCACGCGCTTTGGCTGGCGGGCGGGCCGGTGGCGTTCGCCGGCCTCGAAGTGGCGGAGCGAAGAGCGGGCGAGGGTGGGGTTCGTGTTCCGGTTCTCTGGGAGAGAATCTTTGACCCCTCTCCCAGCCCTCTCCCACAAGGGGAGAGGGCTTTAGACCGAGCGCTCGCAACAGCGTCCCCTCTCCCCTCTGTGGGAGAGGGACAGGGAGAGGGGTCGAAATTTTTCTGCAGTTTGATCGAGACTCTCACCGCACCCTGCCGCCCTTGGGCCGGCTTCGATCTCAGCCGGCCCCTGATCATGGCCGTCGTGAATGTGACGCCGGACAGTTTTTCCGATGGCGGAGATTTCGCCGATGCGGGGCAGGCGATCGCCCAGGGATTGAAACTGGCGGAACAGGGTGCCGACATCCTCGATATCGGCGGTGAATCGACCCGGCCCGGCTCTCATGAAGTTTCTATCGAGGAAGAATTGCGCCGGGTCATCCCGGTTATCCGAGCCCTGGCGGAACGCAATCTCGTGGTTTCCATCGATACGCGCCATGCCACGGTGATGGCGGCGGCGGTCGCCGCCGGTGCGCGGGTCATCAACGACGTCACGGCCCTGACCGGCGATCCCGACAGCCCGGCGGCTGCGGCGCGGTCCGGCGCGGCTCTCGTGCTCATGCACATGCAGGGCGAGCCCCGCACCATGCAGGCCGACCCGCATTACGATGACGCGACCCTGGATCTCCTCGATTACTTCTCCGAACGGCTGGCGGCGCTGACGCGGCTGGGTGTTGCGCCGGAGCGGATCGCCATCGATCCCGGCATCGGCTTCGGCAAGAAAGATCCGCACAACTTCCTCATTCTGGACGAGCTGGCCGCCTTCCACGTCTTCGGCCATCCGGTTCTGCTGGGGGTTTCCCGCAAGAGCTTCATCGGACGCCTCAGCCGCAAGGAGCCGCCCAAGGAACGGTTGGCAGGATCGCTCGCCGTGGAGCTGGCGGGACTCGACCACGGCGTGCAAATAATCCGGGTCCACGATGTTGCGGAGACCTATCAGGCCCGCGCCATCTGGCAGGCGATGGGGTAGTCGGCGAGGGGAAGTTATGCGTTGGGGGATTATTGCGGCGCTGGTTCTCGGCGTTTGTTGTGGTGCCTGCCAGACCGGGAGCGCGGATAGTCAGTCCGGTCTTGATGCCGACGATTCCGCCACGGTTGCACACGACAAGAACGGCGACCGGATCGGGCCGTCCTATCGGGCCGATGACGATCCCCGGATCACGGCAGCGGTTATCGATCTGATCCAGGGGGGAAAAGCGCGCTGCGGGCAACAGCCGCGTTCATGCATCGTCGATCGTGTGGCTGCTGCCTTGCCGCTCGGAAAGGCAACCGAGCCGTATTGCGCGTCGCTCACGGACTTCGCGGACAATCTTTATTGCCTGGCTCTGGGTGCCGCATCCGCCGATGCCGTCGAACGCTCGCAAGTCGAAAAAGGCGATGCGTTTATCCGTGAAGCAGGTCACAAGCAGCAAGGCATCGCGAGTGTCGCCGCGCAAACGATCATAAAACCGATCGTCGGTAAGTGCTCCGAGCGATCCATACCCGCCGGTTGCGCGCCGCAGGAAATGGCCGCCCGCCTGGGCTTGGGGGATGCCGATATCGCCCGTTGCGCCATATTCAAAAATGATTGGAAAACAGCCAGTTGCCTGATGATCGGGTATATGGCCGAAGTGATGCGGCAGGCTACGTCCAAAATATAACTTAAATCCGCCATGGTAAGCGTGGATGGTGCTGCGGTCGGGGCTTTGTCCCCGATTTTTGATGATATAGTGATAGTTTAGGACGGAGTTGGACGGAAGGATGGTCCGGAGGCTTTTCGGAACGGACGGTGTGCGGGGATTGGCGAACAGCGAGCCGATCACCGCCGAGACCGCCTTGAAACTCGCTCTGGCGGCGGGCGCGCATTTCATGCGCGGCGACCACCGGCATCGGGTGATCATCGGCAAGGATACCCGGCTCTCCGGCTATATGCTGGAATACGCGCTCACTTCCGGCTTCCTTTCCATGGGCATGGACGTGATGTTGCTGGGGCCGATGCCGACCCCGGCGGTCGGCATGCTGACCCGCTCCATGCGCGCCGATCTCGGCGTCATGATTTCGGCCTCACACAATCCTTACGAAGACAACGGCATCAAGCTGTTCGGACCGGACGGGTTCAAGCTTTCCGATGAGATCGAGATCGAGATCGAGACCCGACTCGCCGCCAACGAGCTCTCCAAGAGCCTGGCGCCTTCGGCGGCGCTCGGCCGCGCCAAGCGGATCGACGACGCGCCGGGCCGTTATATCGAATTCGTGAAATCCAGCTTCCCGAAGGGTCTGAGCCTGGCCGGCCTGAAAGTGGTGGTCGATTGCGCCCATGGCGCCGCCTACAAGGTGGCGCCGACCGTGCTCTGGGAATTGGGCGCGGAGGTCATTCCCATCGCGGTGGAGCCGGACGGCACCAATATCAACCGCGAATGCGGCGCGGTGCATCCCGAGAAATTGAAAGGTTTGGTCCGCGAGCATGGCGCCGATCTCGGTTTAGCCCTGGATGGCGACGCCGACCGCGTGATCATCGTCGATGAGCGGGGCCAGATCGTCGATGGCGACCAGTTGATGGCCGTCATTGCCCGCTCCTGGGCAAGTGGCGGACGGTTGAAGAACGATTGCGTCACCGCGACGGTGATGTCGAATCTCGGGCTCGAGCGCTTCCTGCAAGGCCATGGCATCGCCCTGAAGCGAACGCCGGTCGGCGACCGCTATGTGGTCGAGGAGATGCGGCGGAGCGGGGGCAATCTCGGCGGTGAGCAATCCGGCCATATCATTCTCATCGATTTCGCCACGACCGGAGACGGATTGATGGCGGCATTGCAGGTCCTGGCCGTGCTGGTCCAGGCCGATCGACCGGCCAGCGAGACCTTGCGGCTGTTCCAGCCTTTGCCGCAACACCTGAAGAACGTCCGTTATCAGGCCGGCAGTGCGTTGCCGCTGGACCAGGCTGCGGTCAAGGCGGCGATCCAGGCCGGCGAAGCCGAACTCCACGGCAAGGGCCGCCTGCTGATCCGCAAATCCGGCACCGAGCCGCTGATCCGTGTCATGGCGGAGGGCGAAGACGAAGCCCTGGTCGTGCGGGTGGTCGCAGAGATCGTGAAAGCCGTCGAAGCCGCAGCGGCCGCGTAAGGCCGTATCGCCTACAATGCTGATACAATGCTGGATTGTCAGATAGCTGACGCCATCGCCGTGAAATCCCACCGTGACGATTTGGCCCGCGCCGCTTTGGTGCATCGCCGCCGCGCCCTCGACACCAAGGCTACCCTGCAGCCAGAAGACAAGAAGCCCGCCTGAGAGTTCCGGCTGCCGGATGGTCGGCAATCCGCGGCGGGGTGATGCGGGTCCGCGGAATCGCTCGAACTTGTGAACGCCTGCGCGGCGTTCCTGCAACGATGGTAAGGCTGAGCTTTCTCGGTTGCGGGCTGGTTATTAAAATCCCAGCCCTTTAGAATCCCCTACCGGAGAGTTACGCAGTGGGAGGGGCTTGTTGCCCTCGGTCCGGTTTACATCGCATCTGCGTCACGTGGTTCCGACGGTCGCCATTCCCGTCGAGAGCGGAACCTTGCGCGCGGTACTGGATCAGGTCTTCGCCCGGCATCCGAAGGTCCGATCCTATGTGCTCGACGATCAGGAAAGGTTGCGCAAACACGTGGTGATCTTCGTCGATGGTGCGAGGGTTGAGGCTGGTGATAATCTCAAGCGAATTCTGAGTCATGAGTCTGAAGTCTTTGTTCTTCAAGCATTGTCCGGCGGCTGAGGGATTCTCGCTGGACTAGGGGAGGCAATCGATGGCGTCGCGCATGCTGGTGGGGAGCCGCAAGGGTTTGTTGATCCTCGAGCCGCAAGGGACTGGTGAATGGCACATCGCCCAGCAGGCATTCCTGGGCTCGCCGGTCACCATGGTGATGCACGATCCGAGGGATAACGCGCTTTATTGCGCGCTGAACCTCGGCCACTTCGGCGCCAAGATGCATCGCTCGGATGACGGCGGGGAAACCTGGGTGGAAATCGCCACCCCGGCCTTTCCCAAGCAACCGGATGGACAGGACGCGCGCAGCGTCGGGCTGGTCTGGGCGCTGGAGCCGGCAGGGCGGGATATGCCCGGCGTCATCTGGGCCGGCGCCATGCCCGCCGCCTTGTTCCGCTCCGACGACAAGGGCGAGAGCTGGACAATCAACGAAGCGCTCGATGGGCGGCCGGAGCGGCTGGAATGGTTCGGCGGCGGCAATGACGCGCCGGGGCTGCATTCGATCGAAATCCACCCCAAAGACAGCCGCCGTATGGTCCTGGGAGTCTCCTGCGGCGGCGCCTGGGCCACCGAGGATGGCGGTCGCAATTGGTCGAACTGTGCGCGAGGCATGTGGGCGGCCTATATGCCACCTGGCCAGCAGGAGAATCCGAATACCCAGGACCCGCACCGCATCGTCCGCTGCCGCGATCATCCGGAAACGTTATGGACCCAGCACCATAACGGCATGTTCCGCACCACCGATGGGGCCGGTGCATGGTCCACGATTTCGCAAACCTTCGGCTTTGCCGTCGCTGCCCATCCCAGCGATCCGCTGACGGCTTGGTTCGTGCCTGCCCAGAAGGATGAAATGCGGATTCCGGAAAACGCCGAGTTTTGTGTTTTAAAGACGGAAGATGGCGGCAACAGTTTCCGCCGCATCACCGCCGGGCTGCCGGGCAAGCCCTGTTTCGACCTCATCTATCGCCATGCCCTCGATGTCGATGGTGAAGGCCGCGATCTCGCTTTCGGTTCCACCACAGGCAATCTCTGGGCCAGCGCCGATGCGGGCGAAAGCTGGCGCGCCGTGTCCCATCACCTGCCGCCGATCTACTGTCTCAAACTTCTCCACTAGCTTCAGCCCCATCGAATAGAAAACTGTTTATGAAAGATAATTCCGGCGACGCTTTGCGCGTCGCGATTGCCGGCGCGGTGGCGATGGGTTGCGCCATGGGGATCGGGCGTTTCGTCTACACGCCAATCCTGCCCTTCATGATCGAGGCGCTGTCCCTTTCCGCGCACCAGGCGGGCATCATCGCTTCCGCGAACTTCCTCGGCTATCTGCTTGGCGCGATGGCGGTTTCGCTGCGGCTTCCCGGCACGCCGCGGCAATGGTTGCTGGGGGCCTTGCTGGTCAGCGCCGCGACCACGGCCGGCGTGGGGCTGGTTTCAGATGAGACCGCCATTGCACTGATACGCCTCCTCGGCGGTGTCGCCAGTGCCTTCACCCTGGTCCTCGCCTCTTCCCTGGTTCTGGAAACCCTGGCCAGGGCAAACCGGCGCGGGCTCCTCGGCGTACATTTCGCCGGCGTCGGGATCGGCATCGGCGCTTGCGCGCTGGTGGTGCTCGCAGCGACGAAACTGGGCATCGGATGGCGGGGGATGTGGTTTGTCCATGGCGCGATCACGCT